>NZ_JABMCU010000008.1:0-48043 GCF_013179605.1 Enterobacter sp. CM29
ATGAAAACCACGGCAATAGGTGGTCTGGCGGTTGCCAGCAGCGCCTTTACGCTTCCTTTTACCCGTCTGGCGTCGGCGGCGGAGGCTCTGTCTCCCGCTTCAGCCCCGGAAAAAGTGGTGTGGAGTGCCTGTACCGTTAACTGTGGTAGCCGTTGTCCGCTGCGTATGCATGTTGTGGACGGTGAAATCAAATACGTTGAAACCGACAATACCGGCGATGATAACTACGAAGGGTTACACCAGGTTCGTGCCTGTCTGCGTGGCCGCTCAATGCGCCGTCGCGTTTATAACCCGGATCGTCTGAAATATCCGATGAAGCGTGTCGGTAAGCGTGGGGAAGGGAAGTTCGAGCGCATTAGCTGGGACGAAGCCTACGATATTATCGCGACCAACATGCAGCGCCTGATCAAAGAGTACGGCAACGAATCCATCTACCTGAACTATGGCACCGGGACGCTGGGCGGCACCATGACCCGCTCCTGGCCGCCGGGTAAAACGCTGGTAGCGCGCCTGATGAACTGCTGCGGCGGCTATCTCAACCATTATGGCGACTACTCTTCCGCACAGATTGCCGCGGGCCTGAACTACACCTATGGCGGCTGGGCAGACGGTAACAGCCCGTCGGATATAGAAAACAGCAAGCTGGTGGTATTGTTCGGCAACAACCCGGGCGAAACGCGTATGAGCGGCGGTGGGGTAACCTATTATCTTGAGCAGGCGCGCGCCAAATCCAACGCACGTATGATCATCGTCGATCCGCGCTACACCGATACCGGCGCGGGGCGAGAAGACGAGTGGATCCCTATCCGCCCTGGTACCGATGCGGCGCTGGTCAATGCGCTGGCGTATGTGATGATCACTGAAAACCTCGTCGATCAGCCGTTCCTTGATAAATACTGCGTCGGCTATGACGAGAAGACGCTGCCAGCCAGCGCACCGGCTAACGGGCATTACAAAGCGTATATTCTTGGTCAGGGCAGCGACGGGGTAGCGAAAACCCCTGAGTGGGCATCCACCATCACCGGCATTCCAGTCGAACGTATTGTTCAGCTGGCCCGTGAAATTGGTTCAGCAAAACCGGCTTATATCAGCCAGGGCTGGGGACCGCAGCGTCACGCGAACGGCGAAATTGCCACCCGCGCTATTTCTATGCTCTCGATTCTGACTGGCAACGTCGGCATTCACGGCGGTAATAGCGGGGCGCGTGAAGGCTCGTATGAAGTACCGTTTGAACGTATGCCAACGCTGGATAACCCGGTTCAGACCAGCATCTCCATGTTTATGTGGACGGACGCGATCGAGCGCGGCCCGGAAATGACCGCGCTACGCGACGGTGTTCGGGGCAAAGATAAGCTGGATGTGCCAATCAAAATGATCTGGAACTATGCCGGTAACTGCCTGATCAACCAGCACTCAGAGATCAACCGCACCCATGAAATTTTGCAGGACGACAAGAAGTGCGAAATGATTGTGGTGATCGACTGCCACATGACCTCATCGGCGAAGTATGCCGATATTCTGCTCCCAGACTGCACCGCCTCTGAGCAGATGGATTTCGCGCTGGACGCCTCCTGCGGCAACATGTCCTATGTGATCTTCACAGACCAGGCCATCAAACCGCGCTTCGAGTGCAAAACCATCTATGAGATGACGTCCGAGCTGGCGAAACGTCTTGGCGTTGAGCAGCAGTTCACAGAGGGGCGTACTCAGGAAGAGTGGATGCGCCATCTGCACGAGCTCTCACGCAAAGCCATTCCAGACCTGCCGGACTTCGATACCTTCCGCAAGCAGGGCATGTACAAGCAGCGCGATCCGGAAGGGCATCACGTGGCGTATAAAGCCTTCCGCGACGATCCGCAGGCCAATCCGCTGACCACGCCGTCGGGCAAAATCGAGATCTACTCCGAAGAGCTGGCAAAAATTGCCGCAACGTGGGAATTGCCGGAAGGGGACGTTATCGATCCGCTGCCGATCTATACGCCTGGCTTCGAAAACTACAACGATCCACTGACGGAGAAATTCCCACTTCAGTTAACCGGTTTCCACTACAAAGCGCGTGTTCACTCCACCTACGGCAACGTTGACGTTCTGAAAGCGGCCTGCCGACAGGAGATGTGGATCAACCCGATGGATGCGAAAGCGCGCGGCATCAGTAATGGCGATCGCGTACGTATCTTCAACGGACGTGGCGAAGTGCATATCGAAGCTAAAGTGACTCCGCGCATGATGCCTGGCGTTGTCGCGCTGGGGGAAGGGGCCTGGTATAACCCGGATGCGAACCGTATCGATCAGGCGGGCTGCATCAACGTTCTCACTACGCAGCGTCCATCGCCGCTGGCGAAGGGCAACCCATCCCACACAAACCTCGTTCAGGTTGAAAAGGCGTAAGGAGTAACCGATGACAACCCAGTATGGATTTTTTATTGATTCCAGCCGCTGCACCGGGTGCAAAACCTGCGAGCTGGCCTGCAAGGATTATAAAGACCTGACCCCGGACGTCAGCTTCCGTCGTATTTATGAATACGCAGGCGGCGACTGGCAGGAGGATAACGGCGTCTGGCATCAGAACGTCTTCGCCTATTACCTGTCGATTGCCTGCAACCACTGCGAAGATCCGGCCTGCACCAAGGTCTGCCCGAGCGGGGCAATGCACAAGCGCGACGACGGTTTTGTGGTGGTGGACGAGGATGTCTGCATTGGCTGTCGCTACTGCCACATGGCCTGCCCGTACGGTGCGCCGCAGTATAACGCGGCTAAAGGCCACATGACCAAGTGCGACGGCTGCCACAGCCGCGTGGCGGACGGCAAAAAGCCCATCTGCGTCGAGTCCTGCCCGCTGCGCGCGCTGGACTTTGGCCCGATTGAAGAGCTGCGTAAAAAACACGGTCAGCTTGCTGCGGTCGCGCCGCTGCCGTCTGCGCACTTCACGAAGCCGAGTATTGTGATTAAACCTAACGCCAACAGCCGTCCGACGGGTGACACCACCGGCTACCTGGCAAACCCGAAGGAGGTGTGAGATGGGAAGTGGATGGCATGAATGGCCGCTTATGATCTTCACGGTCTTTGGGCAGTGCGTGGCAGGCGGGTTTATCGTCCTTGCGCTGGCGCTGTTAAAAGGGAACCTCAATGCTGAACAGCAGCAGCGTTTAGTGTTGAGCATGTTTGGCCTGTGGGTGTTGATGGGGATTGGGTTTATCGCCTCTACGTTGCACCTGGGCTCACCGATGCGCGCGTTTAACTCCCTGAACCGCGTAGGTGCCTCTTCGCTGAGTAACGAGATTGCCAGCGGCGCAATCTTCTTTGCAGTTGGCGGGCTGGGGTGGTTACTGGCAGCGCTGAAAAAGCTGCCGTCAGGGTTACGTGCGTTGTGGCTCATCGTCACCATGGTACTGGGCGTTGTCTTTGTCTGGATGATGGTCCGGGTGTACAACACCATCGATACCGTTCCGACCTGGTACAGCGTCTGGACGCCGATGAGCTTCTTCCTGACCATGTTTATTGGCGGGCCGCTGCTGGGTTATCTGCTTCTGCGTGTAGCTGGCATTAATGGTTGGGCGATGCGCCTGCTGCCCGCGGTCTCGCTGCTGGCACTGGTCATCAGTACCGTTGTAGCGCTTATGCAGGGAGCGGAGCTGGCGACCATTCACAGCTCTATCCAACAGGCTTCGGCGCTGGTACCGGATTACGGTTCTCTGATGGCCTGGCGTGTGGTGCTGCTGACGGCGGCGCTGGTGTGCTGGATTGCCCCTCAGCTTAAAGGTTACGCGCCTGCGCTACCGTTGCTGTCACTGGCCTTTGTGCTGGCGCTGGCAGGGGAGTTAATTGGTCGCGGCGTATTTTACGGTCTGCATATGACGGTCGGTATGGCTGTCGCCAGCTAATTTTAGATTTTGTTATAAAAAGCCGGGACATAGTGCCCGGCTTTTCTTTTTTCATTCATGAAATTTTTCGACTGATGTTTCGTTGTAAAAATTCCCGGAAATAAATAAAAACAAATAGATAATTAATATTGGTAGCAGGTTTTGCATTAGCAGGATGAGTTTTTTAAATCGACAAGGCGCATATCGTGCGTGACGCCTGAATCGGTGGATTGACTTTGTTTTTGCCAGTGGCATGATGCGCACGAAATCTGAACTTCCTCACGGTTTTTAATCCATGACCACCTATACCCGCCCGGTGCTTTTGTTGCTCTGTGGCCTGCTTTTGCTGACCCTGGCGATCGCGGTGTTGAACACACTCGTCCCGCTATGGCTCGCCCATGAAAACTTACCAACCTGGCAGGTGGGTATGGTTAGCTCGTCCTTTTTTACGGGCAATCTGCTGGGCACCTTATTAACGGGCAGCCTTATTAAGCGCTTTGGTTTTAACCGCAGCTATTATCTGGCGTCACTGATCTTTGCCGTCGGATGCGCCGGTTTAGGACTGATGGTCGGCTTCTGGAGCTGGATGGTCTGGCGCTTTATTGCGGGCGTTGGCTGCGCCATGATCTGGGTGGTGGTTGAAAGTGCGCTGATGTGCAGCGGCACGTCCCGTAATCGCGGGCGTCTGCTGGCGGCTTATATGATGGTTTACTACGTCGGTACCGTTCTGGGACAACTGATGGTCAGCAAATTCCCAACCGACCTGATGAGCGTTCTGCCATGGGTAACAGGGATGGTGCTGGCCGCAATTCTGCCGCTGCTCTTTACCCGTATCGTGAACCAGAGCAGTGAGCATCAGGAGGCCACGCACGTTTGGCCGATGCTGAGACTGCGCCATGCGCGCCTGGGGATTAACGGCTGTATTATTTCCGGGATTGTGCTGGGGTCGCTCTATGGCCTGATGCCGCTCTATCTTAACCATCAGGGTGTCAGTGATTCCGGGATCGGTTTCTGGATGGCGGTGATGGTCAGCGCGGGGATTGTCGGCCAGTGGCCAATTGGCCGCCTGGCGGACCGCTTTGGTCGTCTGCTGGTGCTGCGCGTCCAGGTTTTCGTGGTCATCATGGGCTGTCTCGCTATGCTCAGCAACGCCGCGATGGCGCCTGCGCTGTTCATTCTGGGGGCTGCGGGTTTTACGCTCTATCCGGTCGCGATGGCCTGGGCCTGTGAGAAAGTTGAGCATCACCAGCTGGTGGCGATGAACCAGGCATTGTTGCTGAGTTACACCATCGGCAGTTTACTGGGGCCGACTTTTACCGCTATGCTCATGCAAAATTACTCTGATAATCTGCTGTTTATCATGATCGCCAGCGTATCGTTTATTTATCTGTTAATGCTGCTGCGCAAAGTGGGCGAGCACCCAACGCCAGTGGCACATGCCTGATTAAATAAAAGCCTGTCGATGACAGGCTTTTTTGTCCCTGTCACATATAAGACTTTTACTTATTGTGAGTTTTTACTGCCTGGCGATAATTCAAATGAGTTCTACCACTAAAAGGCAGCAATCATGTCTACTCGTCGTTTTTCCACTACCGCACTTGCCGTAGTGTTGGCTTTAACGTTTGCAACGGCTCCGGCCATGGCTAATCCTGGAAACGGGAATGGCGGTGGTCACGGAAACGGTGGCGGACAAGGTAATAGCGGCAATCATGGTAACGGGAACGCTGGTAACCATGGTAATAAGCACAATAACGGCCAGGATAATCCAGGAAAATCGGATAAGAGCTTTAAAAACAGCAACGATGTGGGTCATGATGTTGACGTCCGCGTGAGCTTCGATCATGCCCGCCATCTGGCACTGAATTACGGCTTAACGGGCTACGACTCTCTGCCTCCGGGTATTGCGAAAAACCTGGCGCGCGGTAAGCCACTGCCTCCGGGCATTGCGAAGAAAACCGTGCCAGCCGATATGCTGGGTCAGCTTCCTTCTTATCCGGGCTATGAATGGCGCGTGGTGGGTGACGACCTGGTCTTAATTGCGCTGAGTACCGCGATTGTGACTTCCGTGATTAACGGCGTCTTTAAATAGAATATAAAAAGGCCCGGTTTTCACCGGGCCTTTTCGTTAATACATGACCTTGTGGCCATACTGCTCAAGAATACCTTTGACGCGCTCCATCGTCTCTTTTTTCGGCGGCTTCACGCCATCGAGCTTGTACTCTTCACCCATTGCCACCCATTTGTGTTTGCCCAGCTCGTGATAGGGCAGGAGTTCAATTTTCTCCACGTTACCCATATCCCGGGTAAATTCGCCCAGACGATGTGCAGAATCATCATCATCTGACCAGCCCGGTACTACCACGTAGCGGATCCAGGTCTTGACGCCTTTATTGGCAATGTATTTGGCAAATTCCAGCGTACGGTGGTTTGAGACGCCAACCAGATTCTGGTGGATCTCATCGTTCATCTGCTTGAGATCGAGCATCACCAGATCGGTCACTTCAAGCAGTTCATCAATAACCGGATCGTAACGGCGCACAAAGCCGTTGGTGTCGAGGCAGGTATGAATACCTTCTTTATGGCAGGCGCGGAACCAGTCGCGCACAAATTCAGCCTGAAGAATAGCTTCACCGCCGGATGCCGTCACGCCACCACCGGACGCGTTCATGAAGTGGCGATAGGTCACCACCTCTTTCATCAGATCTTCAACGGTGACTTCTTTGCCGCCATGGGTGTCCCAGGTGTCACGGTTATGGCAGTACAGGCAGCGCATCAGGCAGCCCTGGAAGAAAGTGATAAAGCGGATCCCCGGGCCATCGACGGTGCCACAGGATTCAAAGGAGTGAATGCGACCAATAATTGACATTGCGGTGATATCTCCGAATTTGGCCCATCCGGGGGCCTATGTAGATGCACAGCTCAAAGGCTATGTCGAGTCTGTTTTGGCTGTTATCCATTAAGTATAGATAGCGGACAAAAGAGACTGATGAAGCGAGGGTGTTAAAAAGGCCCCACTTGCGTGGAGCCTTTATTGTACGCTTTTTAACGCGTGATTTCAGTCAATTCCACTTACATGGACTGAGTGAAAGTACGGGTGATAACGTCCTGCTGCTGTTCTTTCGTCAGGGAGTTAAAACGTACTGCGTAGCCAGATACGCGGATGGTCAGCTGAGGATATTTCTCAGGATGTTCCATCGCGTCGAGCAGCATTTCACGGTTCATCACGTTCACGTTCAGGTGCTGACCACCTTCAATGGACGCTTCGTGGTGGAAGTAACCATCCATCAGACCCGCGAGGTTAGTTTTACGTACTTCGTCGTCTTTACCCAGCGCGTTTGGCACGATAGAGAAGGTGTAAGAGATACCATCTTTCGCGTATGCAAACGGCAGTTTAGCAACGGAGGTCAGAGAGGCAACCGCACCTTTCTGGTCACGACCGTGCATTGGGTTAGCACCTGGGCCGAATGGCGCGCCAGCACGACGACCGTCTGGGGTGTTACCGGTTTTCTTACCATACACAACGTTAGAGGTGATGGTCAGAACAGACTGAGTCGGGATAGCGTTACGATAGGTAGTGAGTTTCTGAATTTTCTTCATGAAACGTTCTACCAGGTCAACCGCCATGTCATCAACGCGAGCGTCGTTGTTACCAAACTGCGGATATTCGCCTTCGATTTCGAAGTCGATAGCCAGACCATCTTCGTCACGAATTGGTTTAACTTTCGCATATTTGATTGCAGACAGGGAGTCAGCCGCAACGGACAGACCTGCGATACCACACGCCATGGTGCGAACGACGTCACGGTCGTGCAGCGCCATCAGAGAGGCTTCGTAGCTGTACTTGTCGTGCATGTAGTGGATGACGTTCAGCGCAGTGACATACTGCTTAGCCAGCCAGTCCATGAAGTGATCCATGCGCTCCATCACTTCGTCGAAGTTCAGAAGGTCGCCTTTGATCGGTTCAGACTTAGGACCAACCTGCATTTTCAGTTTTTCGTCAACGCCGCCGTTGATTGCGTACAGCATGGTTTTCGCCAGGTTTGCACGCGCACCGAAGAACTGCATTTGCTTACCAACAACCATTGGGCTTACGCAGCACGCGATAGCGTAGTCGTCGTTGTTGAAGTCCGGACGCATCAGGTCATCGTTCTCGTATTGCAGAGAAGAGGTGTCGATGGACACTTTAGCGGCGAATTTCTTGAAGTTCAGTGGCAGTTTTTCAGACCACAGAACGGTGATGTTCGGCTCCGGAGAAGGACCCATGGTGTACAGGGTGTTCAGGAAGCGGAAGCTGTTTTTGGTTACCAGCGTACGGCCATCTACGCCCATACCGCCGATAGATTCGGTTGCCCAGATTGGGTCACCAGAGAACAGCTCATCATATTCTGGAGTACGCAGGAAACGAACCATACGCAGTTTCATGACCAGGTGGTCAATCATTTCCTGAGCGTCTTGCTCGGTGATTTTGCCTGCTTTGATATCGCGTTCGATATACGCATCCAGGAAGGTGGATACGCGGCCGAAGGACATTGCTGCACCGTTCTGAGACTTAACCGCGGCCAGGTAGCCGAAGTAGGTCCACTGAATAGCTTCCTGAGCGTTGGTTGCAGGACCAGAGATATCACAGCCGTATTTAGCCGCCATCTCTTTGATCTGACCCAGCGCACGGTGCTGTTCAGCAATCTCTTCACGCAGACGGATAGTCGCTTCCAGGTTTACGCCGTTTTCCAGGTCAGACTGGAGAGAGACGAACTGCGCGTATTTGTCTTTCATCAGGAAGTCGATACCGTACAGCGCAACGCGACGGTAGTCACCGATGATACGGCCACGGCCATAGGCATCTGGCAGACCGGTCAGAACGCCAGATTTACGGCAGTTCAGAATGTCTTTGGTGTAAACATCGAATACACCCTGGTTATGGGTTTTACGGTATTCGGTGAAGATTTTTTTCAGCATTGGGTCCAGCTCGCGGTTATACGCTTTGCAGGAACCTTCAACCATTTTAATGCCACCGAACGGGATGATTGCGCGTTTCAGTGGTGCTTCAGTCTGGAGACCAACGATTTTCTCAAGGGCTTTGTTGATGTAGCCAGCATCGTGAGAAGTGATGGTAGAAGCAACGGAGGTGTCAAAATCAACTGGCGCGTGAGTGCGGTTTTCCAGTTTAACGCCTTCCATTACGCTGTCCCACAGCTTGGTGGTTGCGTCAGTTGCACCAGCCAGGAAGGATTCGTCACCTTCATACGGGGTATAGTTTTTCTGAATGAAGTCACGGACGTTGACTTCATTCTGCCAGTCACCTTTCGTAAAACCTTCCCAGGCTGTGGCTAACTTTTCATTAAGCTCGGACATGTAACACCTACCTTCTTAAGTGGATTTTTTATTTACTGCCTGAGACAACCATTAATGATGATCGCCGCCACGCAGGTAAATGACCCAGTATGTCAACCCAACTAACAGACCCCCACCGATAATGTTCCCGATAGTGACGGGGATCAGGTTATCAGTAATGAAATTTATAATAGTCAGGTGTGAAAAACTTTCCGGGGTTGAACCTACAGCAGTCCAGAACTCCGGGCTTGCAAAGTTGCGGATTACAATCCCCATCGGGATCATGAACATATTCGCAATACTGTGCTCAAAGCCGCTGGCAACAAACATCGCAACCGGCAGAACCATAATCATGGCTTTATCCATCAGGCTACGACCAGAGTAGCTCATCCAGACCGCCAGGCAGACCATCAGGTTTGCAAGGATGCCGAGAGCAACGGCTTCGATAAATGTATGGTGCATTTTGTGGTCGGCGGTTTGCAGGACGTTAAGCCCCCAGCCGCCGTTGGCGGTCATGTACTCGCCAGAAAGCCACATCAACAGAACAAAGAGCAGACAGCCAATCAGGTTGCCAACGTAGACGTTGAGCCAGTTGCGCCCCAGTTGACCCCAGGTAATTCTTCCGCTGGCTTTTGCCACAACAATCAGCACCGTTGAGGTGAAGAGGTCGGCGCCGCAGATGACGCAGAGGATCAGACCCAGTGAGAAGCAAATACCACCAATCAGTTTCGCTATGCCGAAAGGCATCCCGGCAGTGCCGGTGGTGGCTGTGATATAGAAGACGAAAGCGATGGAGATGAACACCCCAGCCGTAATGGCCAGAAAGAACGTCGTCATCGGATGTTTCGTTGCTTTGTAGACACCCGCTTCTTCGGCAACTTTCGCCATCGCAGCGGGGAGTAATAGATCAAAAGGGTTGTCAGCTTTCACACTAACTCTCTCTTTATTAAGTCGGCGACGAGATACTAACAAAGCATTATAGAAGAGAAATTGATATAGATCATATCTCGCCTGGCTTATAGGCCCGCAGTGTGTATGGTTTTACAGCAAAAGCGGAGTAAGTATTTGATTATCCGTATAAAAATAAATTTTAAAAGTTATGAAAAGAGTTGAATTTTTTCCTTCAGCCTCCCGTGGAACAGTTAATTAAAATGGAGTATTTATTAGAATTAGTAACAGTAAAGCCCAGGTAAGCGTTTTTATATTTACCCGTGGTTAACTTAATTATTACAATTAAACGTCATTGCGGAAAAATAAAAAAAAGGGGCAATGAAATTGCCCCGTAATATAGCTCAGGCGATTGAATACGCCTACAGCCATTAATGTTATATGCGCTTATTTTGACCAGTAAGCGGCTTTAGCCTTCTGCAATTTTTCATACGCATTCAGCAGCGACTGATGCGCCGGGAAGGCTTTCAGATCGCTGTCAACCGCTTGCAGGCCATAGAACGGTTCTTCACCGCTCAGCGCAGCGCTGGCAGCTTCAACGGCATCTGCACCGTACATGCGGACGAAGGCGTTCAGATACTGCAATGGCTCGCGGTCGTCTTCCTGAGAAAGCAGGAGCAGCGTTTGCAGGCAACGGTAATAGTTAGTGCGCTCGGCGGAGAAGACGGACTGGTTAAACTCCATCGTCCACTCGGTCCAGGCCAAAGCCTGATCCAGATCGCCGCCCGCCAGCGCCAGCATCGCTTTTAGCTCGCCGATGCGCAGCGTGTACCAGCCGTTATCTTTTCCGGTTGCCAGACCCAGCAGTTCGCGTACGCGGGTGAAATCATCGTGTCCTTCTTCGTCCAGTTGGGCGATCAGGTTCAGATAATCTTCTTTATCCCACTCGCTGCCCGGCAGGGCCAGCAGGGTTTCACGCAGATGCGCGCCCATGCTGTTGTTCGCCAGCCACAGATCTTCTGCCGGATAGATGTCCGACATACCCGGCACAATAATACGGCACGCATAAACGCCGAGGTGTTCATAGTCGGCAATATAGACTTCCTGATCTTCCGCGTTGAAGATCGCCATCAGGGTGGCGAACTCTTCTTCCGTCGTACCGGCAAAGCTCCAGTCCACGAACGGATAGTCTGCGTCCTGTTTGAACATATCCCAGGAGATCAAACCGCTGGAGTCGATGAAGTGCGTTTCGAGGTTGGTGTGCTCGGCGACTTCTTCATCATCAAAGGTTGGCGGGGTGAATACGTCGAGATCTTTCAGGCTACGACCTTGCAGCAGTTCGGTCACGGTACGCTCCAGCGCCACGCCGAAGTCCGGGTGCGCGCCGAAAGAGGCGAAGCAGGTGCCATTTGCCGGGTTAAACAGTACCACGCAGATAACCGGATATTTGCCGCCCAGAGAGCCGTCATAAGCAAAGATTGGGAAACCTTCCGCTTCCAGTTTGGCGATGGATTCCACCACGCCCGGGTAGCGCGCCAGCACGTCAGCCGGGATCTCCGGCAGGCTGATGGATTCAGCAATAATACGGTTTTTGATGTGACGCTCGAAAACTTCAGACAACCCCTGTACACGCGCTTCGTTACGGGTGTTACCGGCAGACATACCGTTAGACACATACAGATTGCCAACGATGTTCATTGGAATGTAAACGGTCTGCTCGTCAGACTGACGGGTGAACGGCAGGGCGCAGATACCACGATCCTCATTGCCGGATTGCAGGTCGATCAGCATGCTGGCGGTCAGTTCGTTTTCCGGATCGTAGAACGCGCGCAGGCGGGCATCAAGAATGCCTTCCGGCAGTTCGTCGTCTTCGGGTAGCGGGAACCATTTTTCGTTCGGGTAGTGAACGAACGGGCCGTTGGCAATCGTTTCACCCAGCCAGAAGTCGGCGAAGAAATAGTTGGTGGACAGACGCTCAAAATACTCACCCAGCGCAGAGGCCAGTGCCGCTTTTTTGGTCGCGCCTTTGCCGTTGGTAAAGCACAGCGCACAGTCTTTGTCGCGAATATGCACGGACCAGACGTGAGGCACCGGATTCAGCCAGGAGGCTTCTTCGATATTAAAGCCCAGGTCGGTCAGTTTCTGCTGGAAGCGAGCGATGGAATCTTCCAGAGCGGCGTCTTTGCCGGGGATAAACGTTTGAGTCATGGCGTTCACTTTTATCGTACGTAAAGCGCGCAATGATACGGGTTTTGCGTGACGGGTGCTATCTCCGGCGAAAATAAATGGCTGGGCTATGCTTATAAGCAGTAACCTACTGTTAAGGCATAAAAAAATGAAAGCATTTGATCTCCAGCGGATGGCGTTTGATAAAGTCCCACCTGAGTTTTTAGGCGAAGTGGCGTTGCGTAGCCTGTACACCTTTGTACTCGTCTTCCTGTTTCTGAAAATCACCGGACGTCGCGGCGTGCGGCAGATGTCACTGTTTGAAGTGCTTATTATCCTGACGCTGGGTTCGGCGGCAGGGGACGTTGCCTTTTATGACGATGTGCCGATGGTGCCGGTTTTTATCGTCTTCGTGACGCTTGCGCTGCTGTACCGGCTGGTCATGTGGCTGATGTCGAAAAGTGAAAAACTGGAAGATCTGTTCGAAGGAAAACCGGTGGTGATTGTCGAAGATGGTCAACTGGCCTGGGAGAATGTGCAAAGCGCCAATATGACGGAGTTTGAGTTCTTTATGGAGCTACGTATAAGCAGCGTTGAACAGCTGGGGCAGGTGCGTCTGGCGATTATGGAAACGAACGGTCAAATCAGCGTTTATTACTATCCTGACGATGAGGTCAAGCCCGGCCTGTGCATACTGCCGGATATGCTTATCGAGCGATACAAAACCGTCCCTGATGCGGGCCAGTATGCCTGCATAAAATGCAGCCATGTGGTGGTCATGCAGGCGGGCGATCATCAATTATGCCCTCGCTGTACAAATCCAGAATGGACGAAGGTTAGCCGGGCTAAACGCATTACCTGACAGCGATTTTGTCGGTTTTGCGACAACGGTACGGCAGATTGTTTTGTGTGACGAGGGGCACATTTCTTCGGCCATAAGTTTTAGACATTGCGGCGCGTGTCACTGAATGATAAAACCGATATCCACAGTTATAACTTATGGCTTTTAGCGTGGTGAGGGGAAATGGCTCAAGTCTTTAATTTCAGTTCAGGTCCGGCAATGTTACCGGCAGACGTGCTCAAACAGGCTCAACAGGAGCTGTGTGACTGGAACGGTCTGGGTACGTCGGTGATGGAAGTCAGCCACCGGGGTAAAGCGTTTATTCAGGTGGCGGAAGAGGCAGAAAAGGATTTTCGCGATCTGCTGAACATTCCCTCGAACTACAAAGTATTGTTCTGTCACGGCGGTGGACGCGGTCAGTTTGCGGGTATTCCGCTCAATCTACTGGGCGACAAATCCACCGCTGATTACGTTGATGCCGGCTACTGGGCGGCCAGTGCGGTAAAAGAAGCGCACAAATATTGCACGCCGAACGTTATCGATGCCAAAGTGACCGTTGACGGTATGCGCGCCGTGAAGCCGATGAGTGAGTGGCAGCTTTCTGACAACGCCGCGTATCTTCATTACTGCCCGAACGAAACCATCGACGGTATCGCTATTCACGAAGAGCCAGACTTTGGCGAAAATGTCATTGTGACGGCGGACTTCTCCTCCACCATTCTGTCCACGCCGCTGGACGTCAGCCGCTACGGCGTCATCTACGCGGGTGCCCAGAAAAACATCGGTCCTGCGGGTCTGACTATCGTTATCGTGCGTGAAGACCTGCTGGGGAAAGCCCATAAGTCTTGCCCGTCAATTCTGGATTACACCGTCCTGAACGACAACGATTCCATGTTCAACACTCCACCAACGTTCGCCTGGTATCTCTCCGGCCTGGTCTTCAAATGGCTGAAGCAAAAAGGCGGCGTGGCGCAGATGGACAAGATCAATCAGCAAAAAGCTGAACTGCTGTACGGCGTGATCGACAAGAGCGATTTCTACCGTAACGATGTCGCCAAAACTAACCGTTCGCGCATGAACGTGCCGTTCCAGCTGGCGGACAACAACCTGGATAACGTGTTCCTGGAAGAGTCCTTCGCGGCGGGTCTGCATGCGCTGAAAGGTCACCGTGTGGTAGGCGGTATGCGTGCCTCTATCTATAACGCGATGCCGCTGGAAGGCGTTAAAGCCCTGACTGATTTCATGATCGACTTCGAACGTCGTCACGGTTAATTGGCTGTTTTCACCCCCGCAGCGTTCCTGCGGGGTTTTTATTATGTTGAGTTGAGAGTTAAGTTTCATGGAATCCCTGACGTTACAACCTATCGCGCGGGTAGATGGCACCATTAATCTGCCTGGTTCAAAAAGTGTCTCGAACCGCGCTCTGCTGCTGGCAGCTCTGGCAAACGGCACCACCGTCCTTTCCAACCTGCTGGACAGCGATGACGTGCGCCATATGCTCAATGCACTGAAAGCGTTGGGCGTTCAGTACGCGCTGTCAGACGATCGTACCCGTTGTGAAGTCACCGGTAACGGCGGCGCATTACATTCCGCTGAAGCGCTGGAGCTTTTCCTGGGTAACGCCGGTACGGCGATGCGTCCTCTGGCCGCTGCGCTGTGTCTTGGGAGCAACGATATTGTGCTGACCGGCGAGCCGCGCATGAAAGAGCGTCCGATCGGCCACCTGGTCGATGCCCTGCGTCAGGGCGGCGCGCAGATTGATTATCTTGAGCAAGAAAATTACCCGCCACTGCGTCTGCGCGGTGGTTTCACTGGCGGTAACGTTGAGGTTGACGGTAGCGTCTCCAGCCAGTTCCTGACGGCACTGCTGATGACCGCACCGCTGGCACCGCAGGATACGGTGATCGCGATTAAAGGCGATCTGGTTTCTAAACCGTACATTGATATCACGCTGCACCTGATGAAAACCTTCGGCGTTGAGGTGGAAAACCAGTCTTATCAGCGCTTCGTGGTGCGCGGGGCACAGCAGTACCAGTCTCCGGGCAACTACCTGGTTGAAGGGGATGCGTCATCCGCGTCCTACTTCCTGGCCGCGGGTGCGATTAAAGGCGGTACGGTAAAAGTGACGGGTATTGGTCGCAACAGCGTGCAGGGCGATATTCGTTTTGCCGACGTGCTGGAAAAAATGGGCGCGGTTGTGACCTGGGGCGATGACTTCATCTCCTGTACGCACGGTGAGCTGAACGCCATCGACATGGACATGAACCATATTCCTGACGCGGCAATGACCATCGCCACCGCTGCGCTGTTTGCGAAAGGCACCACCACGCTGCGTAACATCTATAACTGGCGCGTAAAAGAGACTGACCGCCTGTTCGCAATGGCAACCGAGCTGCGTAAAGTGGGGGCGGTGGTAGAAGAGGGCGAAGACTACATTCGCGTCACGCCGCCGGCAAAACTGCAATTTGCAGAAATTGGCACCTACAACGATCACCGCATGGCGATGTGTTTCTCGCTGGTGGCGCTGTCAGATACGCCAGTCACCATCCTTGACCCGAAGTGCACGGCGAAAACCTTCCCGGACTACTTCGAACAGCTGGCGCGCATTAGCACCCTGGCCTGACGATCGTATGCCGCATCTCCTGATGCGGCATTTCCTTACGCTTTCTGACAGTCATCCTCTTTCATTTCTTCTACACTCTGCTTCAATCATTCCGTAATTTGCACGCAAAGGTAACAGTTGCGCACGTTGGCGCGTATAATGCGCGGCGTTCATGTAAACGGTATGCCTTAATTAAGGAGAAAAAGATGACGGCAATTGCCCCGGTAATCACCATTGATGGGCCAAGTGGCGCAGGGAAAGGTACTCTGTGCAAAGCGATGGCGGAAGCATTGCAATGGCATCTTTTAGATTCGGGAGCAATCTATCGCGTGCTGGCGCTGGCTGCGCTGCATCATCATGTAGATGTTGCGTCTGAAGAAGCGCTGGTACCGCTGGCTGCACATCTGGATGTGCGCTTTGTCTCTACTGATGGCAACCTTGAAGTGATCCTGGAAGGGGAAGATGTCAGCGGTGAAATCCGTACGCAGGAAGTGGCCAATGCGGCCTCTCAGGTGGCGGCTTTCCCACGCGTTCGTGAAGCGCTGTTACGTCGCCAGCGCGGTTTCCGCGAAGCGCCGGGGCTGATCGCCGACGGCCGCGACATGGGAACCGTGGTATTCCCTGATGCGCCAGTGAAAATTTTCCTTGACGCCTCTTCGGAAGAACGTGCTCAACGCCGCATGCTTCAGTTGCAGGAAAAGGGGTTTAGTGTTAACTTTGATCGCCTTTTATCCGAGATAAAAGAGCGCGATGACCGCGATCGTAACCGCGCCGTCGCACCACTTGTTCCCGCGCAAGACGCATTAGTGCTGGATTCAACCAGTTTAACTATTGAGCAAGTGATTGAAAAAGCGCTACAATATGCGCGCCAAAAACTGGCACTCGCGTAATCGCGACCGATTTAGCAGTACCCCCGCTGCAATGGATTGACGGCGGGTATGTGAAACAACCCCATCCGGCACGGAGCCAGGTGGACGTTAATATTAACCTGAAGATTAAACATGACTGAATCTTTTGCTCAACTGTTTGAAGAATCCTTAAAAGAAATCGAAACCCGTCCGGGTTCCATCGTTCGCGGTGTTGTTGTTGCTATCGACAAAGACGTAGTACTGGTTGACGCCGGTCTGAAATCTGAGTCCGCCATCCCGGCTGAGCAGTTCAAAAACGCCCAGGGCGAGCTGGAAATCCAGGTAGGTGACGAAGTTGACGTTGCTCTGGACGCAGTAGAAGACGGCTTCGGCGAAACCCTGCTGTCTCGTGAGAAAGCTAAACGTCACGAAGCATGGATCACGCTGGAAAAAGCTTACGAAGAAGCTGAAACTGTGGTCGGTGTTATCAACGGCAAAGTTAAAGGTGGCTTCACTGTTGAGCTGAATGGTATTCGTGCGTTCCTGCCAGGTTCTCTGGTAGACGTTCGTCCAGTCCGTGACACCCTGCACCTCGAAGGCAAAGAGCTTGAGTTCAAAGTAATCAAGCTGGACCAGAAGCGTAACAACGTTGTTGTTTCCCGTCGTGCCGTTATCGAATCCGAAAACAGCGCAGAACGCGATCAGCTGCTGGAAAACCTGCAGGAAGGCATGGAAGTCAAAGGTATCGTTAAGAACCTCACTGACTACGGCGCATTCGTTGACCTGGGCGGCGTTGATGGCCTGCTGCACATCACCGACATGGCGTGGAAACGCGTTAAGCACCCAAGCGAAATCGTGAACGTGGGCGACGAAATCACTGTTAAAGTGCTGAAGTTCGACCGCGAGCGTACTCGTGTATCCCTCGGCCTGAAACAGCTGGGCGAAGATCCATGGGTAGCTATCGCTAAGCGTTACCCAGAAGGTACTAAACTGACTGGTCGCGTTACCAACCTGACCGACTACGGCTGCTTCGTTGAAATCGAAGAAGGCGTTGAAGGCCTGGTGCACGTTTCCGAAATGGACTGGACCAACAAAAACATCCACCCATCCAAAGTTGTTAACGTTGGTGATGTAGTGGAAGTGATGGTTCTGGATATCGACGAAGAACGTCGTCGTATCTCCCTGGGCCTGAAGCAGTGCAAAAACAACCCATGGCAGCAGTTCGCGGAAACCCACAACAAGGGCGACCGTGTTGAAGGTAAAATCAAGTCTATCACTGACTTCGGTATCTTCATCGGCCTGGACGGCGGCATCGATGGCCTGGTTCACCTGTCTGACATCTCCTGGAACGTTGCAGGCGAAGAAGCAGTTCGTGAATACAAAAAAGGCGACGAAATCGCAGCAGTTGTTCTGCAGGTTGACGCAGAGCGTGAACGTATCTCCCTGGGCGTTAAACAGCTCGCAGAAGATCCGTTCAACAACTGGGTTGCACTGAACAAGAAAGGCGCAATCGTAAACGGTAAAGTGACTGCTGTTGACGCTAAAGGCGCAACCGTAGAACTGGCTGACGGCGTTGAAGGTTACCTGCGCGCTTCCGAAGCTTCACGTGACCGCGTTGAAGATGCAACTCTGGTTCTGAGCGTTGGTGACGACGTTGAAGCTAAGTTCACCGGTGTTGACCGTAAGAACCGTGCAATCAGCCTGTCTGTTCGTGCTAAAGACGAAGCTGATGAGAAAGATGCAATCGCAACTGTGAACAAACAGGAAGATGCAAACTTCTCTAACAACGCAATGGCTGAAGCTTTCAAAGCAGCTAAAGGCGAGTAAGTTCAGGTTCGCACCATCATTTGAGCTGTAACGCATTTACAGCGCGAAGGATGGAGAGCAGACTTGACAGATTGCAGGATTCGTCCTGTAATCAATAACAAAGGGCGGCTACGGCCGCCCTTGTTTAATAAGCTGTTCAGCTAATGGGTTTGAAAGGAACCGGAGGAATCATGACCAAGTCAGAATTGATTGAAAGACTTGCCAGTCAGCAACCGCATATCCCTGCCAAGGCTGTGGAAGATGCCGTTAAAGAGATGCTGGAGCATATGGCTACCACTCTTGCCCAGGGCGAGCGCATTGAAATCCGCGGTTTCGGTAGTTTTTCCCTGCACTATCGTGCACCACGTACCGGGCGTAACCCGAAGACTGGCGATAAAGTGGAGCTGGAAGGAAAGTATGTTCCGCACTTTAAGCCGGGTAAAGAACTGCGCGATCGCGCCAATATTTACGGTAACTGAGTTTAATCATCAGGGTTAAACTGAGTTTAAAGAAAGCACCTTAGGGTGCTTTTTTTGTATCCCGTCCCTGCATTTCTGAATACGCGCCGCATTTAAATTTTCTCTTTGCTGTAAACGCTTAAAAACGTTGCAGCGCCCGCTGTAAATCACGCCTTTTCTGTCTGACGACGCATCACTCCCGCCGCATAATCGCCTGAAACATGGAGGTTAAGATGGGGATCCACGTTATCAGTATGTGCGCCATTCTGGCCATAATCCCGCTCTATTGGTTACCCGTTTTGCCAGACTTGCATATTGTCTGGTTGCTGATTGCCGCAGGAATTGCGTTATCCGTACAGCAGAGAAAATGGCTCAGGTTTTCAGGCCTCGCATTGCTTTTTATGTGCTGGGGGATACTGGCCGCTCAGGAAAGCGTGTGGCCGATGAACCATTTAACGAAAGCACCGCAGCAGGCCGAGGTGGTCATTACCGCAACTGACGGCGCAACGATGCATCAGGGAAGGATTATCAGCCTCAATGGAGAACGCGTGTGGGCTGCCATGGGCGTGTCACTCTACGGCAACTACCTGCCTCAAAATGTCTGCGTGGGTCAACGCTGGGCAATGACCCTGCGGCTCAGGGCGGTACACGGAGAACTCAACGATGGCGGCTATGATTCGCAGAAAAACGCCTTTGCCCGACACCAGACGCTGAGCGGACGGTTTACCCATGCGGAGATTATCGACGCACGCTGTAGCCTGCGTTCGCAATACCTGACATCACTACAGAATACGCTTTCAGCATATCAGTGGGGGCCCGTGATCCTGGGGCTGGGGATGGGGGAGCGGTTGTCGGTCTCGCGGGAGATAAAAAACCTGATGCGTGAGACCGGAACGATGCATCTGATGGCAATCTCGGGATTGCATATTGCGCTGGCCGCTTCTGCTGTCTGGCTACTGGCTCGGGGCATCCAATTTTTCCTGCCGGGCCGCTGGATTATCTGGCAAGTGCCCTTACTGGCAGGTCTGCTTTTTGCCGCGTTTTACGCATGGCTAACGGGATTGCAGCCGCCCGCGCTGCGTACGGTTATGGCGCTTGTGGTACTGGCTGCATTAAAAATGAGTGGTCGCCAGTGGTCGCCCTGGCAGGTATGGCTTACTTGCGTGGCGGCGATCCTGTTTTTCGATCCGCTGGCGGTACTGTCACAAAGCCTGGCGTTATCCGCGTTTGCGGTCGCCGCGCTTATTTTTTGGTATCAGTGGTTGCCTCTCCCGCACTGGCAACGTGGCCGGTGCCTGCGGCCGTTGGTTACGCTGTTGTATTTGCAGGTTGGAATGCTGCTGCTTCTGTTGCCGCTTCAGGTACTGATTTTCCATGGTTTCAGTCTCTCCTCGCTGGTGGCGAATCTGTTTGCTGTTCCTCTGGTAACGTTTATCTCAGTTCCACTGATCCTGCTCGGCATGTTTCTGCATCTGTATCCGGTGGCGACGCTGGAAAGTATCGTCTGGCTGGCTGCCGATAAATCTCTGGCAGGACTTTTCTGGCTATTGATGCGTTTACCGAATGGCTGGCAGGACGTGGATGAACGCTGGCAATACCTGACGTTACTGCCGTGGCTGCTGATCATTGGCTGGCGATTCAGGGCCTTCAGCGCAGTACCCGCAGTCTGTCTGGCAGGCAGCGTGGTGATGGCATTTCCCCTCTGGCACAGGATTAAAACTGACAGCTGGTCCCTGCATATGCTGGATGTAGGGCAAGGGCTGGCGATGGTCATTGAGCGTCACGGGAAGGCCATTCTGTATGACACCGGGCTGGCATGGCCCGGTGGGGACAGCGCGCAGCAGCTGATTATCCCCTGGCTACGCTGGCATCATCTGAGGCCGGAAGGGGTGATCCTGAGCCATGAACATCTCGACCACGCGGGGGGACTGGCATCGCTAAAAGCTGCCTGGCCTGCAATGTGGATCAGAAGCCCCTTAGCCTGGGCCGGACATCTTCCATGCTTTCGTGGACAGCGATGGCAGTGGCATGGGTTAACGTTCTCCGTGCATTGGCCACCCGAAAACACCCCGGCGAAAGGTAACAACCGCTCCTGCGTGGTAAAAATCGATGACGGCGAACAGAGCGTTTTACTGACCGGAGATATTGAAGCGCAGGCAGAACTGGCAATGTTGAGCCACCGCTGGCGTCAACTTGCGGCTACACTGATTCAGGTGCCGCATCATGGGAGTAACACATCATCTTCAACACCGCTGCTACAGCGCGTGGAGGGGCAGGTTTCGCTGGCCTCGATGGCCCGCTATAACGCGTGGCGTTTCCCTTCCATCAAAGTAGTCAGGCGCTATCGAACTGAGGGATATCTCTGGCTTGATACCCCGCAGTCCGGACAGATAACTGTGACGTTTTCGCACCAAAGTCGGCAAATTCGCCGCTTACGTGAACACTATTTACCGCGTTGGTATCATCAGTGGTTTGGCGCGCCCGTAGATAACGGGTAGAATATGCGGCTATTTCAACAAATGCTGGTTTTTTGAATGCATAACGACAAAGATCTCTCCACGTGGCAAACGTTCCGCCGGCTCTGGCCGATGATTGCACCTTTCAAAGCAGGCTTGATCGTGGCGGGCGTAGCGTTAATCCTCAACGCAGCCAGCGATACGTTTATGTTATCGCTTCTCAAACCGTTACTGGATGACGGTTTTGGTAAAACGGATCGTTCAGTGCTGCTATGGATGCCGCTGGTGGTTATTGGGCTGATGATCTTACGCGGAATCTCCAGCTATGTTTCAAGCTACTGCATCTCCTGGGTATCCGGTAAAGTGGTGATGACCATGCGCCGTCGGTTATTCAGCCATATGATGGGGATGCCAGTCTCATTCTTTGACAAACAGTCAACCGGTACCCTGCTGTCGCGTATTACCTACGATTCAGAGCAGGTGGCGTCGTCCTCTTCCAGCGCACTGATTACCGTTGTGCGTGAAGGCGCATCCATCATCGGTCTTTTTGCGATGATGTTCTATTACAGCTGGCAACTGTCGCTGATCCTTATTGTGCTGGCGCCGATTGTCTCTATCGCGATCCGCGTGGTATCAAAGCGTTTTCGCAACATCAGTAAAAATATGCAGAATACGATGGGGCAGGTGACTACCAGCGCCGAGCAGATGCTGAAAGGCCATAAGGAAGTGTTGATCTTCGGCGGTCAGGAAGTCGAAACCAAACGCTTTGACAAGGTCAGCAACAGAATGCGCCTGCAAGGGATGAAAATGGTATCGGCCTCGTCGATTTCCGATCCGATCATTCAGCTGATTGCCTCTTTGGCCCTGGCCTTCGTCCTGTATGCAGCAAGCTTCCCGAGCGTCATGGAAACCCTGACTGCGGGTACCATTACCGTGGTGTTCTCATCCATGATTGCGCTGATGCGTCCGCTGAAATCGCTGACTAACGTCAACGCCCAGTTCCAGCGCGGGATGGCAGCCTGTCAGACGCTGTTCAGCATCCTCGATTCCGAACAAGAAAAAGATGAAGGTACGCGCGTGATAGAGCGCGCTAAAGGTGACCTGGAATTCCGCAACGTGACCTTTACCTATCCAGGCCGTGAAGTGCCGGCGCTGCGTGATATCAGCCTGTCCATCCCGGCGGGTAAGACCGTTGCACTGGTCGGTCGTTCCGGTTCGGGCAAGTCGACTATTGCCAGCCTGATTACCCGTTTCTACGATATCGACCAGGGCGAAATCCTGCTTGATGGTCACGACCTGCGGGAATATACCCTACAGTCGTTGCGTAACCAGGTCGCGCTGGTTTCGCAGAACGTGCATCTGTTCAACGATACGGTGGCGAACAACATTGCGTATGCCCGTACCGAAGAGTACAGCCGTGAAGAGATCGAGAATGCGGCGCGTATGGCCTATGCGATGGACTTCATTAACAAAATGGATAACGGTCTGGATACGATCATTGGCGAAAACGGGGTGCTGCTCTCCGGTGGTCAGCGTCAACGTATCGCGATTGCCCGAGCGCTGCTGCGCAACAGCCCGATTCTGATCCTCGATGAAGCAACGTCCGCACTGGATACGGAATCTGAACGCGCTATCCAGTCGGCTCTGGATGAATTACAGAAAAACCGTACCTCGCTGGTTATCGCGCACCGTCTGTCGACCATCGAACAGGCTGACGAAATCGTGGTGGTGGAAGACGGCGTTATCGTTGAACGCGGCAGCCATGCGGACCTGCTGGAACAACGTGGTGTATACGCGCAGCTTCATAAAATGCAGTTCGGTCAATGATTGCACGCATCTGGTCGGGTGAATCCCCTCTGTGGGTGCTGCTTCTCCCGCTCTCCTGGCTGTATGGCCTGGTGAGCGGTGCTATTCGTCTGCTTTATCGCCTCGGGATCAAGCGCGCCTGGCGCGCACCGGTACCGGTAGTGGTGGTCGGCAACCTGACGGCGGGTGGAAACGGCAAAACGCCGGTGGTGATCTGGCTGGTAGAACAGCTCCAGAAGCGCGGTATCCGCCCGGCAGTTGTCTCACGCGGTTACGGTGGTAAAGCGGCGCAGTATCCATTGGTGCTGAGCCCAGCTACGACAACCGCTGAAGCCGGTGATGAGCCGGTACTGATTTACCAACGTACTGGCGCGCCGGTTGCGGTATCGCCGGTGCGCAGTGATGCCGTAAAGGCACTGCTTGCAGAGCATGACGTACAAATCATAATTACCGATGATGGTTTGCAGCATTACGCGCTGGCGCGTGACAAAGAGATCGTGGTTATTGACGGCGTGCGGCGTTTTGGCAACGGCTGGTGGCTGCCAGCCGGTCCAATGCGTGAGCGTGCGTCGCGCCTGAAGAGCGTCGATGCCGTGATTGTAAACGGTGGTGAAGCCAGAGCGGGTGAGATCCCGATGCATCTTCGTCCCGGAAAGGCAGTGAATATGCTGACCGGCGAGCGTAAAGACGTCGCGTTACTGGATCATCTGATTGCGATGGCCGGGATTGGTCATCCGCCGCGTTTCTTCGCGACGCTGGAGCAGTGCGGCGCGCGGCTGGAGAAACGGGTACCGCTGGCCGATCACCAGGCGCTGGTTGCCGAAGAGGTTGAGAGGCTGGCCGCACCGGGCCAGACGCTGATCATGACGGAAAAAGACGCGGTAAAATGCCGGGCCTTTGCGAAAGAAAACTGGTGGTATCTGCCGGTTGATGCTGAACTCAGCGGCGAACAGCCGGAACATTTGCTCAAGGAATTGCTCGCGTTAGTGCAGTAACTTCTACGCGGTTCCGGTGGCGCTTTGACTGACAGGAAAACGCATGTCTCTACCGCAACTCTCACTTGCAGCCGCACGAAACCTGCATCTTGCCGCCCAGGGGCTTCTGAAAAAGTCCCGCCGCCGCGCACAGCCAGCGGATATCCTCTCTACCGTGCAACGCATGTCGTTGCTGCAAATCGACACCATTAACATCGTGGCGCGTAGCCCGTATCTGGTCCTGTTTAGCCGCCTGGGAAACTATCCTCCGCAGTGGCTGGATAATGCGCTAAGTCAGGGCGAACTGATGGAATACTGGGCGCATGAAGCCTGTTTTCTCCCGCGCAGCGATTTTGCACTGGTGCGTCACCGCATGCTCGCCCCGGACAAAATGGGCTGGAAATACCGTCAGGAGTGGATGGTGGAACACGCGGATGAAATAGAACAACTGATTGCCCATATTCAGGAAAACGGTCCGGTACGCTCCGCGGATTTTGAACACCCGCGAAAAGGCGCAAGCGGATGGTGGGAGTGGAAACCGCACAAACGCCATCTTGAAGGGCTGTTTACGTCGGGCAAAGTGATGGTGGTCGAGCGCCGCAACTTTCAGCGCGTTTATGACCTCACGCACCGCGTTATGCCTCACTGGGACGATACGCGTGACCTGCTGTCTCAGGACGCAGCCGAAGCCATCATGCTCGGGAACAGCGCCCGCAGCCTGGGCATATTCCGCCCACAGTGGCTGGCGGATTATTATCGCCTGCGTCAGCCGCAGCTAAAACCGCTGCTGGAAACGTGGCAGCGTGAACAGCGCGTGATGCCGGTCTCGGTTGAGTCGTTAGGTGAAATGTGGCTGCATGCGGATTTGTTCCCTCTGCTGGCGCAGGCGCAAGAGGGCAAACTCCAGGCGACCCACAGTGCCGTGCTCTCGCCGTTCGACCCCGTTGTCTGGGACAGAAAGCGGGCCGAACAGCTGTTTGATTTCAGCTACCGTCTGGAATGCTACACCCCGGCGCAAAAACGTCAGTACGGTTATTTTGTTTTGCCGTTGCTTCATAAAGGGCAGCTTGTCGGGCGCATGGACGCTAAAATGCACCGTAAAACCGGCACGCTTGAAATTATCGCGCTCTGGCTGGAAGAGGGCATAAAAGTCACGGCTGGCCTGGAAAAAGGGCTAACGTCTGCGCTCAGTGAATTTGCGCGCTGGCAGGGGGCGTATGAAATTGTACTCGGTCGCGTGCCTGCGGGGCTGTTTACGACCTGTCGAGGTGGCTGGGAAACAGGCACTCCCTGAAAAAAGAATGTGGTAAGCTTTAGCAATTACCCATACGGAGGAACTATGGATCACCGTTTACTTGAAATTATTGCCTGCCCGGTGTGCAACGGCAAACTGTATTACAGCCAGGATAAACAAGAGCTGATTTGCAAACTGGACAGCCTGGCGTTCCCGCTGCGTGACGGTATTCCGGTCCTGCTGGAAAATGAAGCCCGTTCTCTGGTGGCAGAAGAGATCAAACCATGAGTTTTGTTGTCATTATCCCTGCGCGTTATGCTTCAACGCGCCTGCCAGGTAAACCGCTGGTGGATATCAACGGTAAACCGATGATTGTGCATGTCCTTGAACGGGCACGCGAATCGGGCGCCGGACGCGTCATCGTCGCCACCGATCACCCGGATGTCGCGCGAGCGGTTGAGGCCGCGGGTGGGGAAGTGTGCATGACCCGTGCCGACCACCAGTCAGGCACCGAGCGCCTGGCGGAAGTCGTCGAAAAATGCGGTTTCAGTGACGAGACGGTGATTGTGAACGTGCAGGGCGATGAGCCGATGATCCCGGCGGCTATTATCCGTCAGGTGGCCGACAACCTGGCCCAGCGTAAGGTTGGCATGGCGACCCTCGCGGTGCCGATTCACCACGCTGAAGAGGCGTTCAATCCGAATGCGGTGAAAGTGGTCATGGACGCAGAGGGCTACGCGCTCTATTTCTCCCGCGCCCCCATTCCGTGGGATCGCGATCGTTTCGCGCAATCGAAAGAGACGATCGGCGAAACCTTCCTGCGCCACATCGGTATTTACGGCTACCGCGCCGGCTTTATTCGTCGCTATGTCGCCTGGGCACCAAGCCCGCTTGAGCATATCGAAATGCTCGAACAGCTTCGCGTACTGTGGTACGGCGAGAAAATTCACGTTGCGGTTGCCCAGGAAGTCCCTGGCACCGGCGTGGATACGCCTGAAGATCTCGAGCGCGTACGCGTCGAATTGCGTTAATTCGCTGCCATCCCCTCGTTCTGGGGGGATGTTCTCTTCCTTTTCTTTTTCATTATTGATCTCGACCGGGTGACATCCGGGGTTCGCGCGCTCATTATAAAAGCAGTAGTCTTAATGGGGGTAATCTCATATGGAACAGCTGCGTGCTGAACTCAGCCATCTCCTTGGCGAACAGCTAAGCCGGGTGGAATGCGTGAATGAAAAGGCCGATACCGCACTCTGGTCGTTGTACGACAGTCAGGGAAACCCCATGCCGCTGATGGCCAGAAGTTTTACCTCGCCGGGCGTCGCCAGACAGCTGGCCTGGAAAATGTCGATGCTGGCGCGGGAAGGGACTGTCCGTATGCCGACGGTCTACGGCGTGATGACCCATGAGGAGCATCCCGGCCCGGATGTTCTGCTTATTGAACGTTTACGCGGGGTTTCTGTTGAAGCTCCGACGCGTACACCGGAGCGCTGGGAACAGCTGAAAGATCAGATTGTCGAGGCCCTGCTAGCCTGGCATCGGCAGGACAGCCGGGGTCTTGTTGGCGCGGTAGACAGCACCCAGGAAAACCTGTGGCCGCTGTGGTATCGCCAGCGTGTTGAAGTGCTGTGGGGCACGCTGAACCAGTTCAACAACACCGGTTTAACGATGCAGGACAAACGTATTCTGTTCCGCACCCGGGAATGTCTTCCGACGCTGTTTGAGGGCTTTAACGACAACTGCGTGCTGGTTCACGGCAACTTCACGCTGCGCAGTATGCTTAAAGACTCGCGCAGCGATCAGCTTCTGGCAATGGTCGGGCCGGGGATCATGCTCTGGGCGCCGCGCGAGTACGAACTGTTCAGGCTGAGCGAGGGCGGGGCGGCGGAAGATTTGCTCTGGCACTATCTTCAGCGCGCCCCCGTTGCGGAGGCCTTTCTCTGGCGACGCTGGCTCTATCTTCTCTGGGATGAGGTGGCGCAACTGGTCAACACCGGGCGCTTTAATCGCGCCAGTTTCGATCTGGCCGCAAAATCACTCCTGCCCTGGCTTGCCTGACGAACCCTTAAGCCACTGCCACAGGCGGCCAAGCGTCTCGTAACCGACGCGGTCGCTGTGCATCAGCCATACCGGGGACGGGATTATCCGTTCCCACGGGTTGAGCGGGGCGTCAATGGCCAGCTGGTTTGCCGGAGCAGGAAGCGGATGCAGGCCCTGATTCTCAAAGAAAATCATTGCGCGCGGCAGGTGTGAAGCAGAGGTCACCAGCAGGAACGGCACATCACCGATGGCTTGTTTCACCGCAGCAGCTTCTTCTTCGGTATCTTTTGGGCTATCCAGCGTGATGATGGCGGAACGTGGTACGCCAAGCGATTCAGCCACTCTTGCCCCTGCTTCAGCGGTACTTACCGGGTTGGTTTTTGCCGCAGCGCCCGTGAAGATCATCTTCGATCCTGGATTGGCCAGCCACAGGCGGATCCCCTCGTTCAGACGCGGCAGACTGTTGTTGATCAGGTTCGAGCTGGGCGCCCAGTTCGGATCCCAGGTATACCCGCCGCCCAGCACCACGATGTAGTCCACCTTCTGGTTTCCCTGCCACGTAGGGTAGGTGTTTTCAATCGGGCGTAACAAACCGTCAGCGACCGGTTGCAGGCTGAGTAACAGCAGCGCCAGCCAGCCCACGGTGACGAGGGATTTACCGCTTTTCTGAAAGCGGCTAAACCATATCAATGCCAGCCCCA
Organism: Enterobacter sp. CM29; assembly: GCF_013179605.1. Taxonomy (NCBI): domain Bacteria; kingdom Pseudomonadati; phylum Pseudomonadota; class Gammaproteobacteria; order Enterobacterales; family Enterobacteriaceae; genus Enterobacter; species Enterobacter sp. CM29. The sequence continues at coordinate 28,009 of NZ_JABMCU010000008.1, forward strand.
GCGCGATGAGAAGCAACAGCAGGGGAAGGGGAAGCATCATGCCTCCGATATATTTTTTTAGGGTAAAAAGCATCCTTTTTGGTTCCTTTTTTAACCATACAGCAGGCGATTGACCGTGATATTACACCAGAGTGGTTCATTCTCCGCGCGGGTGTGACAAAATAGCGGTTTTGCAGTGAGTGGAACCCTCCCAATGCGGGATCGCAATTTTGATGACATCGCGGAAAAGTTTTCGCGCAACATTTATGGCACCACCAAAGGTCAGCTACGTCAGACGATCCTCTGGCAGGATCTGGATAAGCTGCTGGCTGAATTTGGTGACCGACCGTTGCGCGTACTGGATGCCGGCGGTGGGGAAGGGCAGACTGCAATTCTGATGGCGCAGCGGGGACATCACGTCACGCTTTGCGATCTTTCTGCCGAGATGGTTGCGCGCGCCGGGCGAGCGGCAGAAGAGAAAGGTGTGAGCGACAACATGCATTTTATACATTGCGCCGCTCAGGACATTCCGCAGCATTTGGAAACGCAGGTTGATCTGATATTGTTTCATGCTGTGCTCGAATGGGTCGCCGAACCACAAGCGATGTTAAAAACGCTGTGGTCGATGCTGCGCCCGGGCGGTGCGTTATCGCTGATGTTTTACAATGCCAACGGCCTGCTAATGCGAAACGTGCTGGTCGGCAATTTTGGCTATGTACAGCAGGGCATGTATAAAAAGAAACGACGCACGCTTTCACCGGATTTCCCCCGTGAACCGCAGCAGGTCTATGGCTGGCTGGAGGAGATCGGTTGGGAAATTACCGGCAAAACCGGCGTGAGGGTGTTTCATGATTATCTGCGTGATAAACAAAAACAGGATGACTGTTTAGACGCCTTAACAGAAATAGAGACGCGGTACTGCCGCCAGGAGCCTTATCTGAGCCTTGGCCGCTATATCCACGTCACCGCGCGCAAGCCGCAGATGCAAGGATAATCTATGAGTGAATTTTCCCAGACAGTCCCCGAACTGGTTGCCTGGGCCAGGAAAAACGATTTCTCCATCTCGCTGCCGGTAGACAGACTCTCATTCCTGCTGGCGGTTGCGACGCTAAACGGCGAACGCCTGGATGGCGAAATGAGTGAAGGCGAACTGGTGGATGCGTTCCGCCACGTCAGTGATGCGTTTGAGCAAACCAGCGAAACCATTAGCGTGCGTGCCAACAACGCAATCAATGATATGGTGCGTCAACGTCTGCTGAACCGCTTTACCAGCGAGCAGGCGGAAGGAAACGCCATCTATCGTCTTACGCCACTGGGCATTGGCATTACCGACTATTACATCCGCCAGCGCGAATTTTCCACGCTGCGTCTCTCCATGCAGCTCTCCATTGTTGCAGGCGAGCTGAAGCGTGCCGCCGACGCGGCTGATGAAAACGGTGACGAATTCCACTGGCATCGCAACGTTTACGCGCCGCTAAAATACTCGGTCGCCGAGATTTTCGACAGTATCGATCTGACTCAACGTCTGATGGACGAACAGCAGCAGCAGGTCAAAGACGATATCGCTCAACTGCTGAATAAAGACTGGCGTGCGGCCATCTCCAGCTGTGAACTTTTGCTGTCAGAAACGTCCGGTACGCTACGTGAGTTGCAGGATACGCTGGAGGCGGCTGGGGATAAGCTACAGGCCAACCTGCTGCGCATCCAGGACGCGACGATGGCACACGACGATCTGCATTTTATCGACCGTCTGGTGTTTGATTTGCAGAGTAAGCTTGACCGCATTATCAGCTGGGGCCAGCAGTCGATCGACCTGTGGATCGGTTACGACCGCCACGTGCATAAATTTATCCGTACCGCCATCGATATGGATAAGAACCGCGTCTTTGCTCAGCGTCTGCGCCAGTCGGTACAGACCTACTTTGATGCGCCGTGGGCGCTGACATACGCCAACGCCGATCGTCTTCTGGATATGCGCGACGAAGAGATGGCGCTGCGTGATGAAGAGGTTACCGGGGAACTGCCGCCGGATCTGGAATACGAAGAATTTAACGAAATTCGCGAGCAGCTTGCGGCGATGATCGAAGAACAGCTCGCTGTCTATAAAGCCAGACAAGCACCGCTGGATCTTGGCCTCGTGGTACGCGACTATCTGGCGCAGTATCCGCGCGCGCGCCACTTCGATGTTGCCCGCATTGTTGTAGACCAGGCGGTGCGCCTGGGCATCGCACAAGCCGATTTCACCGGACTGCCGCCGAAGTGGCAGCCGATTAACGATTACGGAGCCAAGGTACAGGCGCATGTCATTGACAAATATTGAACAAGTGATGCCAGTTAAGCTGGCACAGGCGCTGGCGAATCCGTTGTTTCCGGCGCTGGACAGCCAGCTGCGTGCCGGTCGTCACATTGGCCTTGACGAGCTGGATAATCACGCCTTTTTGATGGACTTTCAGGAGTATCTGGAAGAGTTTTACGCTCGCTATAACGTTGAGCTGATCCGCGCGCCGGAAGGGTTTTTCTACCTGCGTCCGCGCTCTACTACGCTTATTCCGCGCTCGGTGCTTTCCGAACTGGATATGATGGTCGGCAAAATTCTCTGCTACCTCTACCTCAGCCCGGAACGTCTGGCGAATGAAGGGATCTTCACCCAGCAGGAGCTTTACGATGAGCTGCTGTCGCTGGCGGATGAAAGCAAGCTGCTCAAGCTGGTAAATAACCGCTCGACGGGGTCCGATCTGGACCGTCAGAAATTACAGGAAAAAGTTCGCTCTTCCCTGAACCGTCTGCGCCGTCTGGGAATGGTCTGGTTCATGGGTCACGACAGCAGCAAGTTCCGCATTACCGAATCGGTCTTCCGCTTTGGTGCCGACGTGCGTGCGGGTGACGATGCGCGTGAAGCACAGCTGCGCATGATCCGTGACGGTGAAGCGATGCCGGTGGAAAACCATTTGCAGCTCAATGACGAGCACGAAGAGAATCAGCCGGATAGCGGGGAGGAAGAGTAATGATTGAACGCGGTAAATTTCGCTCACTAACGCTGATTAACTGGAACGGCTTCTTTGCCCGAACCTTCGATCTGGATGAGCTGGTGACAACGCTCTCCGGCGGTAACGGGGCAGGTAAATCCACCACCATGGCGGCCTTCGTGACGGCGCTGATCCCTGACCTGACCCTGCTGCACTTCCGTAACACCACTGAAGCGGGTGCAACGAGCGGCTCCCGAGATAAAGGGCTGCACGGTAAGCTGAAAGCGGGCGTCTGTTATTCGGTGCTGGACGTGATCAACTCCCGTCATCAGCGCGTGGTTGTAGGCGTGCGCCTGCAGCAGGTTGCCGGCCGCGACCGTAAAGTAGATATCAAACCGTTTGCGATCCAGGGGCTGCCAACCTCCGTGCAGCCGACCGCGCTGCTGACGGAAACCCTGAATGAACGTCAGGCGCGCGTTCTGACGCTCCAGGAGCTGAAGGACAAGCTGGAAGCCATCGAAGGCGTGCAGTTTAAGCAGTTTAACTCCATTACCGACTACCACTCTCTGATGTTCGATCTCGGCGTGGTGGCCCGTCGTCTGCGCAGCGCGTCAGATCGTAGTAAATACTACCGTCTGATTGAAGCCTCCCTGTACGGCGGTATCTCAAGCGCCATTACCCGCTCCCTGCGCGACTACCTGCTGCCGGAAAACAGCGGCGTGCGTAAGGCCTTCCAGGATATGGAAGCCGCGCTGCGTGAAAACCGCATGACGCTGGAAGCGATTCGCGTTACGCAATCTGACCGCGATCTGTTTAAGCACCTGATCAGCGAAGCCACCAACTACGTGGCGGCAGACTATATGCGTCACGCCAACGAGCGCCGTATTCATCTCGATCAGGCGCTGGAATACCGCCGCGAGCTGTTTACCTCCCGCAAACAGCTGGTGGCCGAGCAGTATAAGCATGTCGAAATGGCGCGCGAACTGGGCGAGCACAACGGTGCCGAAGGGGATCTGGAAGCCGATTACCAGGCGGCCAGCGATCATCTGAACCTGGTGCAAACCGCGCTGCGTCAGCAGGAAAAAATCGAGCGTTATGAAGCCGATCTCGATGAGCTGCAAATTCGTCTTGAAGAGCAAAATGAAGTGGTGGCAGAAGCCGCCGATTTGCAGGAAGAGAACGAAGCCCGCGCGGAAGCCGCCGAGCTGGAAGTGGATGAGCTGAAAAGCCAGCTCGCAGACTACCAGCAGGCGCTGGACGTGCAGCAGACCCGCGCGATCCAATACAACCAGGCGCTGCAGGCGTTGCAGCGTGCCAAAGAGCTGTGCCACCTGCCGGACCTGACCCCTGAAAGCGCTGACGAATGGCTGGATACCTTCCAGGCCAAAGAGCAGGAAGCCACTGAGAAACTGCTTTCTCTCGATCAGAAAATGAGCGTGGCGCAAACGGCACACAGCCAGTTTGAGCAGGCGTACCAGCTGGTGGTGGCGATCAACGGTCCGCTGGCGCGTAACGAAGCGTGGGACGTTGCCCGTGAGTTGCTGCGCGACGGCGTCAATCAGCGCCATCTGGCCGAGCAGGTGCAGCCGCTGCGCATGCGCCTGAACGAGCTGGAACAGCGTCTGCGTGAACAGCAGGAAGCTGAGCGTCTGCTGGCGGAATTCTGCAAACGTCAGGGTAAAAATTACGATTTCGACGAGCTTGAGGCTCTGCATCAGGAGCTGGAAGCGCGTATTGCGGCCCTGTCCGATACCGTATCGAACGCCAGCGAACAGCGCATGACGCTGCGTCAGGAGCTGGAACAGCTTCAGTCCCGTTCGAAGACGCTCTTACAGCGTGCGCCGATCTGGCTGGCCGCACAAAGCAGCCTGAACCAGCTCAGCGAGCAGTGTGGTCAGGAGTTTGCCTCCAGCCAGGACGTCACCGAATACATGCAACAGCTGCTGGAGCGCGAACGCGAAGCGATTGTTGAGCGTGACGAAGTGGGCGCGCGCAAGCGTGACGTCGATGAAGAAATCGAGCGTTTAAGCCAGCCTGGCGGCTCAGAAGATCCGCGCCTGAATGCGTTAGCCGAGCGTTTCGGCGGCGTGCTGCTGTCTGAAATTTACGACGACGTCGGCCTGGACGATGCGCCGTACTTTTCCGCGCTGTACGGTCCGTCCCGTAACGCGATTGTAGTGCCGGATCTGTCGCTGATTTCTGACCAGCTTGCAGGGCTGGAAGACTGCCCGGAAGATCTCTACCTCATCGAAGGGGATCCGCAGTCGTTTGATGACAGCGTATTCAGCGTCGACGAGCTGGAAAAAGCGGTGGTGGTGAAAATCGCCGATCGCCAGTGGCGCTATTCGCGCTTCCCGGAACTGCCGCTGTTTGGCCGCGCCGCGCGTGAAAACCGTATTGAAAGCCTGCACGCCGAGCGTGAAACGCTTTCAGAGCGTTTTGCGACCCTGTCGTTTGACGTGCAGAAAACCCAGCGTCTGCATCAGGCGTTCAGCCGCTTTATCGGCAGCCATCTGGGCGTTGCCTTCCAGCCCGATCCGGAAGCCGAAATTCGTAAGCTCAACACCCGCCGCGGTGAGCTGGAGCGTGCGCTTGCCAGCCATGAAAATGACAACCAGCAAAGCCGCGTGCAGTTTGAGCAGGCGAAAGAAGGCGTTGCGGCCCTTAACCGCATCCTGCCGCGCCTGAACCTGCTGGCGGACGATACGCTCGCCGACCGCGTGGATGAGATTCAGGAACGTCTGGACGAAGCGCAGGAAGCGGCGCGCTTTGTGCAGCAACACGGCAATCAGCTGGCAAAACTGGAGCCGATGGTTTCCGTTCTCCAGAGCGACCCGGAACAGTTTGAGCAGTTAAAAGAAGATTACGCCTGGTCACAGCAGGTGCAGCGCGAAGCGCGTCAGCAGGCGTTTGCCCTCACGGAAGTGGTGCAACGTCGCGCACACTTCGGCTACTCCGATTCAGCAGAAATGCTGAGCGGGAACAGCGATCTGAATGAAAAGCTGCGCCAGCGTCTTGAGCAGGCCGAAGCGGAACGAACGCGCGCCCGTGAAGCGATGCGTACTCACGCTGCACAGCTGAGCCAGTACAGCCAGGTCATGGCATCGCTGAAAAGCTCCTTCGACACCAAGAAAGAGCTGTTAAATGACCTGCATAAAGAGTTGCAGGACATTGGCGTGCGCGCCGACAGCGGCGCAGAAGAGCGGGCGCGTATTCGCCGTGATGAGCTGCATGCTCAGCTCAGCAACAACCGTGCGCGTCGTAATCAGCTCGAAAAAGCGCTGACCTTCTGTGAAGCGGAGATGGACAACCTGACGCGTCGTCTGCGCAAGCTGGAGCGCGACTATTTTGAGATGCGTGAACAGGTTGTGACCGCGAAGGCGGGCTGGTGCGCGGTGATGCGCATGGTGAAGGACAACAACGTGGAGCGTCGTCTGCACCGTCGCGAGCTGGCGTACCTGTCAGCCGATGAACTGCGCTCTATGTCGGATAAGGCGCTGGGTGCGCTGCGTCTGGCCGTGGCGGACAATGAACACCTGCGCGACGTGCTGCGCATGTCCGAAGATCCGAAGCGTCCTGAGCGCAAAATTCAGTTCTTCGTGGCGGTTTATCAGCACTTACGCGAGCGTATTCGTCAGGACATCATCCGTACCGACGATCCGGTTGAAGCGATCGAACAGATGGAGATCGAGCTGGGCCGTCTGACGGAGGAGCTGACCTCCCGCGAGCAGAAGCTGGCAATCAGCTCCCGCAGCGTGGCGAATATTATTCGTAAAACCATTCAGCGCGAGCAGAACCGTATCCGTCAGCTGAACCAGGGCCTGCAAAGCGTGTCGTTTGGCCAGGTAAACAGCGTGCGGCTGAACGTGAACGTGCGTGAGGCGCACTCCACGCTGCTGGACGTGTTGTCTGAACAGCATGAGCAGCATCAGGATCTGTTCAACAGTAACCGCCTGACCTTCTCCGAAGCGCTGGCGAAGCTGTATCAGCGTCTGAATCCGCAGATTGACATGGGCCAGCGTACGCCGCAAACCATCGGCGAGGAGTTGCTGGACTACCGCAACTATCTGGAAATGGAAGTTGAGGTTAACCGTGGCTCAGACGGCTGGCTGCGCGCGGAATCCGGTGCGCTCTCTACCGGTGAAGCCATCGGTACCGGTATGTCGATTCTGGTGATGGTGGTGCAGAGCTGGGAAGATGAAGCGCGTCGTCTGCGTGGCAAGGACATCTCTCCATGCCGTCTGCTGTTCCTCGATGAAGCCGCGCGTCTCGACGCCCGCTCCATCGCCACGCTGTTTGAGCTTTGCGAGCGACTCGATATGCAGCTCATCATCGCGGCGCCGGAAAACATCAGTCCGGAAAAAGGGACAACCTATAAGCTGGTGCGTAAAGTGTTCCAGAACAGTGAACATGTACACGTCGTAGGTTTGCGTGGCTTCGCCCCGCAGCCACCGGAGTCATTACCGGGCACGGCTGACGCCTCTTAACCCGGGGTATGATAAAAGGCGGCGCTCAGGCGTCGCTTTTTTTATTCACTTAACTTGTGTTCAGGGCTGCGTTATCTTTAAACTTCTTTACATAAGGTAAGGCAGCAGCGTGTATGCCTTTCTATACTGAAGGAAAGCTCCAGAATACTGGGCATGTCGTGAAAAACAGGGGGCAAGGGATGTTGCTTAAGAAAGATCGTGGTCGTCAGCTGTCTGCGCTGAGTTTGTGCCTGACAGTGATGTTTGCTCCACTGTTTACCGCTCAGGCCGATGAGCCTGAAATTGTACCGACTGACAGCTCCGCGACGATGGGCGCGCAGCCGACGTCGCTGTCACAACCGCTGGATCAGTCTCCGGCGACGGCCATCATGGCCGGCATTAAACCGCTGCCGGAAGGCATCGATACTGAATCATTACGCCAGCAGCTTATGACCGGGCTGCCCTCGGGCTATACCCCCGCTTATATTAACCAGCTCACGCTGCTTTACGCTGCGCGCGATATGAAACCGATGTGGGAAAATCGCGAGGCGGTACGTGCCTTCCAGCAGCAGCTGGCTGAAGTGGCGATTGCAGGTTTTCAGCCACAGTTCACGACCTGGGTTGAACTCCTGACCGACCCTGCCGTTACCGGACAGGCGCGTGATGTGGTGCTGTCTGATGCCATGATGGGCTACTTGCAGTTTGTGGCGGGGATTTCGGTGAACGGCAACCGCTGGTTATACAGCAGTAAACCGTACAAGCTGGCGACGCCCGCGCTGTCCGTCATTAATCAGTGGCAGCTGTCGCTGGACAACGGTGAACTGCCGCGCTTTATCGCAAGCCTTGCGCCCGCCCACCCGCAGTATGCCACGATGCATCAGTCGCTTCTTGAGCTGGTCGCGGATTCCCGCCCGTGGCCTCAGTTGCGTGGAACAGCAACGCTGCGTCCGGGACAATGGAGCAGCGATGTGCCTGCGATTCGCGAAATTATGAAACGGTCTGGCATGCTTGACAGCGGCCCTAAAATTGCTCTGCCCGGCGACGAGACGCAAAACGCAGTCGTCAGCCCGTCGGCGCCGGTAAAAGAGAAAACCGCCGTTGCGCTGAGCAATAAGCCCGCCGCTTACGATCGCGAGCTGGTCGCGGCAGTGAAGCAGTTCCAGGCCGCGCAGGGGCTGGGCGCCGACGGCGTGATTGGTCCATCGACTCGCGACTGGCTGAACGTCTCTCCGGCCCAGCGGGCAGGGGTGCTGGCGTTGAATATCCAGCGCTTGCGCTTGCTGCCGGGCACGTTATCCACCGGCATTATGGTCAACATTCCGGCGTACTCTCTGGTCTACTATCAGGACGGTAGCGAAGTGCTGGCGTCCCGCGTGATTGTGGGTCGACCTGACCGCAAAACGCCGATGATGAGCAGCGCGCTGAATAACGTGGTGGTTAACCCGCCGTGGAACGTGCCGCCGACGCTGGCGCGCAAAGATATCCTGCCTAAGGTCTGGAATGACCCGGGCTATCTGGAGCGACATAACTATACGGTGATGCGTGGCTGGAACAGCAAAGAAGCGATTGACCCCTGGATGGTCGACTGGTCAACGATTACGCCTTCGAACCTGCCGTTCCGTTTCCAGCAGGCACCGGGTGCGCATAACTCGCTCGGACGTTACAAATTCAATATGCCAAGTTCGGACGCAATCTATCTGCATGATACCCCGAACCATAATCTGTTCCAGAAAGACGCACGCGCGCTCAGTTCTGGCTGCGTTCGCGTGAATAAGGCCTCCGAACTGGCGAATATGCTGTTGCAGGATGCAGGCTGGAACGATACGCGGATATCAGATGCCCTGAAGCAGGGGGATACGCGTTACGTCAATATCCGCCACAATATTCCGGTCAATCTTTACTATCTGACGGCGTTTGTGGGCGCGGACGGACGTACCCAGTATCGTACAGATATTTACAATTATGATCTGACAGCGCGATCCGGCGCACAAATCTTGCCAAAAGCGGAACAATTAATCAGGTAAATGAAGTAGTTCGGTAAAAATGATTGTCGTAAGTTATGGTGAATATGAGGCGATCTGGCTGCAAGCCGCGTATTCACTGGGATTGGGCGCCTTGACGTAGCAGGCTTTGCCAGTTATGGTGCCCTTCGTGCGCTAAGCATATTGACAATTTCTTTTACCTGTAGACCTGATTATCATGGACAAATTTGACGCTAATCGCCGCAAATTGCTGGCGTTAGGTGGCGTTGCGCTGGGCGCAGCAGCCATCCTTCCGACGCCAGCATTTGCCACCCTCTCGACACCTCGTCCGCGTATTTTAACGCTCAACAATCTGCATACTGGTGAGACGCTTAAAGCGGAATTTTTCGATGGCAGAGGCTATATTCAGGATGAATTAGCACGACTCAACCATTTTTTCCGTGATTTCCGCGCGAACAAAATCAAAGCCATCGACCCTGGATTATTCGATCAGCTTTACCGCTTGCAGGGACTGCTGGGGACCAAAAGGCCGGTGCAACTCATTTCTGGCTATCGCTCTCTGGATACCAACAATGAACTGCGCGCCCACAGCCGTGGGGTAGCGAAAAAAAGCTATCACACCAAAGGGCAGGCGATGGATTTCCATATTGAAGGCGTTTCGTTAGCCAATATTCGCAAAGCGGCGTTATCTATGCGCGCAGGTGGTGTAGGATACTACCCACGTAGCAACTTTGTGCATATTGATACCGGGCCGGTTCGGCACTGGTAATAACGAAACACAGGAGCAGTATGAACTATCGTATTATTCCGGTTACCGCGTTCTCACAGAACTGTTCATTGATCTGGTGTGAACAAACTAAACTGGCCGCGCTTGTTGATCCCGGTGGCGACGCTGAGACAATCAAGCAGGAAGTCGCTGCCAGCGGTGTAACGCTGATGCAGATTTTACTGACCCATGGCCATCTTGACCATGTGGGTGCAGCGGCTGAACTGGCTGAACACTACGGTGTGCCGATTATCGGCCCGGAAAAAGAAGATGAGTTCTGGCTTCAGGGGCTGCCTGCCCAAAGCCGCATGTTTGGTCTGGATGACTGTCAGCCACTGACACCGGACCGCTGGCTGAACGAAGGCGATCGCGTTAACGTAGGGAATGTAACTTTACAGGTGTTGCATTGCCCCGGGCATACGCCTGGCCATATTGTCTTCTTTGATGACGCGTCGCGTCTGCTGATTTCCGGTGACGTGATTTTCAAAGGGGGCGTAGGACGCAGCGATTTCCCACGCGGCGATCACGGTCAGCTGATTCAGTCGATTAAGCAGAAGTTATTACCGTTAGGTGATGATGTGACGTTTATCCCTGGACACGGACCAATGTCAACGCTGGGCGATGAGCGGTTGCATAACCCGTTCCTTCAGGATGAAATGCCTGTCTGGTAAACCCTTTCAATAAAAAAGCCTGCGCGATGCAGGCTTTTTTTATGGGTGCAGGTTACAGCACCGCGACAATGGCTTCGCACAGTGGCGCCATGTTGTCAGGCGTCATACCTGCAACGTTCACGCGGCCAGAGGCAACGGCATAGACGCCAAACTCTTCACGCAGGCGCAGCACCTGCTCTTTGGTCAGGCCGCTGAAGGAGAACATGCCGTTCTGCTTGATGATGAAGCTGAAGTCACGGTCGGCGCCTTTCTCAGCCAGCGTGTTCACAAACAGCAGACGCATGCGTTGAATGCGCTGACGCATATCGTTCAGCTCTTGTTCCCAGATTGCGCGCAGCGCATCGTTGCTCAGGATCGTCGCAACTACAGACGCACCGTGTGCCGGTGGGTTGGAGTAGTTAGCGCGGATCACGGACTTCATCTGGCTGAATGCGCGATCGACAGTTTGATCGTCAGCGGCCACCAGCGTACAGGCGCCGACACGCTCGTTATACAGACCAAAGTTCTTGGAATAGGAGCTTGCGACAATCAGCTCCTGATGGACGGCGGCGAATGCGCGCAGACCTTCAGCATCTTCTTCCAGACCACGGGCAAAGCCCTGGTAAGCGAAGTCGAACAGCGGCAGCCAGCCTTTTTCAACGGACAGCTTAGCCAGCTGTTCCCACTGTTCAAGCGTAGGATCGATACCAGTTGGGTTATGGCAGCAGCCATGGAACAGCACCACATCGCCCGCCTGGGCTTCGCTCAGGCTGGCCAGCAAACCATCGAAGTCCAGCGCGTGGTTTGCCGCGTCATAGTAGGCGTATTCACGGACTTCCAGACCCGCAGAATTAAACACGCTCTTGTGGTTCGGCCAGCTTGGATTGCTTACCCAGACACGCTTCACAGAGGTGTTTTTCGCCAGGAAATCTGCCGCCACGCGCAGTGCGCCGGTACCGCCTGGGGTCTGCGCCGTGCGGGCGCGTTTTTCGCTCACAATGGTGCTGCCTTTGCCGAACAGCAGCTCCTGGGTGCAGCGACCAAATTCAGGGATACCATCAATACCGAGGTAGTTTTTGGTGGTTTCGTTTTCCAGCAGATACTGCTCAGCTTTTTTGACGCTGGTCAGTACCGGAGTTTTGCCGGTTTCATCTTTATATACACCAATACCCAGGTTGATTTTGCCAGGGCGGTCGTCGGCACGAAACAGATCGGCCAGGCCCAGAATTGGGTCGGCAGGAGCGGCAGTAATGTTCTCAAACATGACGAAGTTCCATTGTGATTACAGAAGTGAAATCCGCTATCAGGTTAACGGTAGATTTACAAAATGCCAACCGTTTGCGACGAAAAGCGTGCGGCTTTTCAAAAGTCGCTATTATTTTCTCTCGGGAATAAAAAAACAGGGCCGAAGCCCTGTTCATTAAGCATATAGCAACGAGGTGTGCTGATTAGAACTGGTAAACCAGACCCAGAGCTACGATGTCGTCGTTGTTGATGCCCAGCTTGTTGTCGTCTTTCAGCTGGTTGATCTGATAGTCAACATAGGTAGACATGTTTTTGTTGAAGTAGTAGGTCGCACCGATATCAACGTAGTTGATGTAGTCTTCGTCACCGATACCTTCTACGTCTTTCGCTTTAGATTTGTAGTAAGCGATGGATGGACGCAGGCCGAAATCGAACTGGTACTGAGCGACAACAGAGAAGTCCTGAGACTTGTTAGCGAAACCACGGCTGCCCAGGCGCGCTGCGTTACGCATTTCGCCATAAATGGCTGCCAGGTAGATGTTGTTCGCGTCGTATTTCAGGCCGGTTGCCCACTGTTCAGCTTTGTCGCCTTCACCCCATTCCAGAGTCTGCTGGTTGTTGGTACGGTCAGCGGCGCCATAAGCACCGACAATGCCGAAGCCTTCGTAGTCATAGCTCAGAGAGGTCGCCCAGCCGTCGCCGTTGGAACGTACCGCGTCATCACGTTCATTTTTGCCCAGGTACTGAACACCAAAGTTCAGACCGTCAACCAGGCCGAAGAAGTTGCTGTTACGGTAAGTCGCCAGACCACCCGTACGGCCTGCGAAGAAGTTATCGCTCGCGCCGGTGTCGCCGCCGAACTCAGGCAGCATATCGGTGATGCCGATTGCGTCATAGACCAGACCGTAGTTACGACCGTAGTCGAAGGAACCTGCGTCACCAAATTTCAGACCTGCGAATGCCAGACGGGTTTTGTTGCCGTTCTGCGCATCGCCGCCTTCAGAATTGTTACCCTGGAAATTGTATTCCCACTGACCGTAGCCAGTCAGCTGATCGTTGATCTGAGTTTCACCTTTGAAGCCCAGACGCGCGTAAGTGTTGTCGCCATCGTTGCCCGCGTAATCAGAGAAGTAATGCAGGCCAACTGCTTTCCCGTAAAGATCTAATTTGTTGCCGTCTTTGTTATAGATTTCAGCAGCGTTTGCTGCACCGGCTACCAGCAGGGCAGGGACTACCACTGCCAGGATATTGCGCTTCATCATTATTTATTACCCTCATTGGTTTTTTTATGACACTCGCCACTGCCGTCAATAAATTCTGTCAATAAATATTTCCGGAACTATTGATGAGAGTTAGGTGTCTTTATGTGTCTGACAGGCATCTTTCCATTCATAGAACCGTTTCGCTACACTGAAAGTGCTACAATCTTCAAGATTCAGTTACCAAAAGAAAATATGTGTAACTAAATATGTATTTTTGGGAACTTTGTGAAGCACCTCAAACTTCAGCGCGTTCTGGTGAATTAAACCTCCACTTTATTCTTATATATATGATTTCCTTATGTTTAATTTAGCTAAAGGCCTTTCGTATAAACAGAAGTTAAACGGCTCATTTTTTCTTATATTCGACAAAAGCCATCCAGATGGCTGTGAAAGTGGTTGTTTTTTGTGCTATTGCGTAAGGATTGTATTAAGCACAATAAGAATAAGGTTATTTTTTTGTCTAAGGATATTTCGTGGAAACAAAACGTAACAGGTAGAGGGAATGGCGGGGTTGTGGTTTATAGACGCTTACTTTTGACTGACGAAAACTGACATTGCAGGATAAAATAATGGCCAGCATTTGCTGGCCATTAATGATTTGGTCGGTTAGAAACTTGCGTTACGCGGTGTACGTGGGAACGGAATCACATCACGTACGTTCTGAACACCTGTTACGTAAGCAATCAGACGTTCGAAGCCCAGGCCAAAGCCAGAGTGCGGAACGGTGCCGTAGCGACGGAGATCGCGATACCAGCTGTAGTCCGCCGGGTTCAGGCCCATCTCCTGCATACGCGCGTCCAGCACATCCAGGCGCTCTTCACGCTGGGAGCCACCGATGATCTCACCGATGCCCGGCGCCAGAACATCCATCGCGGCAACGGTTTTACCATCTTCGTTAAGGCGCATATAGAACGCCTTAATGTCTTTCGGATAGTTTTTCACCACAACCGGTGCTTTGAAGTGCTTCTCTGCCAGATAACGTTCATGCTCGGAGGAGAGATCCACGCCCCAGTAAACCGGGTTTTCGAATTTCTCACCGCATTTTTCCAGGATAGCGACCGCGTCGGTGTAATCCACCTGCGCGAAGTCTGCGGAGACGAAGCGTTCAAGACGGGCGATGGCGTCGTTATCGACACGCTCAGCGAAGAATTTCATGTCGTCTGCGCGTTCTTCGAGAACGGCTTTGAACACGTATTTCAGCATCGCTTCTGCCAGGCCAGCCACGTCATTCAGATCGGCAAAGGCGACTTCCGGCTCCAGCATCCAGAATTCCGCCAGGTGACGGCTGGTGTTAGAGTTTTCCGCACGGAAGGTTGGGCCGAAGGTGTAGATCTTAGACAGCGCACAGGCGTAGGTTTCGCCGTTGAGCTGGCCGGAAACCGTCAGGAAGGCTTCTTTACCAAAGAAGTCTTTGTCGTAATCGACTTTTCCTTCCGGCGTACGTGGCAGGTTTTCCATATCCAGCGTTGAAACGCGGAACATTTCACCAGCGCCTTCGGTATCGGATGCCGTGATCAGCGGAGTAGACACCCAGAAGTAACCCTGCTCGTCAAAGAAGCGATGCAGCGCCTGCGCCAGCGTATGACGCACGCGCGCCACTGCACCAATCAGGTTGGTGCGCGGACGCAGGTGCGCAACTTCACGCAGATATTCGATGCTGTGACGCTTTGCAGCCATCGGATAGGTGTCCGGATCTTCAACCCAGCCGGTCACTTCCACCGAGGTCGCCTGAATTTCGTAGCTCTGACCCTGGCCCGGAGAGGCCACCACAACACCGGTGACGATCACGGAACAGCCGGTTGTCAGGTGCAGAACGTCATCATTGTAATTGGGCAGAGAATTATTAATGACGGCCTGTACAGGATCAAAGCAGGAACCGTCATAGACGGCGAGGAAGGAGATGCCAGCTTTAGAATCTCGGCGAGTACGCACCCATCCGCGCACGGTGACCTCCTGGTCAACGGCGACACGGCCCTGGAGTACGTCGGCTACAGGCACAACGCTCATAATATTCTCTCTGTTAATAGTCGGAAAAAATAAACACTTGTCCGCCCTTATAGGGGGGATATCTATGTTACCTGCCATCCGCTATCAGACAAGTAAATTTCACCGTCTTAAGAGAAGAAATAAGAAATTAATAAGAGAAGGGGAGCCATGAAGGCTCCCCCGAAGCCGTTAACTGGCTTTTTTAACCTGAGGCAGATCGAAGGCTTTACGTAATGCGCGGACAAACGCTTTGTCATGGCAGATGGTTTTGCCCGGGCTGTCGGAGAGCTTCGCGACCGGCTTACCGTTACATTCCACTAGCTTTATGACGATGTTCAGCGGTTTCACCTGGGGGATATCACAGGTTAAGCGCGTACCAATTCCGAAACTCAGGTTCACCCGCGATGAGAAGTGGCGATAAAGGTCGACGGCTTTCGCCAGGTCAAGGTTATCGGAGAAGACCAGCACCTTACTCATGGGATCGATACCCAGTTTTTCGTAATGGGCGATGGCTTTCTCACCCCATTCAACCGGGTCCCCGGAATCATGGCGCAAACCCTGGTAGCGTTCGGCAAACTCAGGGCCAAAGTCGCGCAGGAACGCGTCCATGGTAATGCAGTCGGTAAGGGCAATACCCAGCCGATCCGGGTATTCCTCAAGCCACGCGGCGAGGGCGGCGCGCTGGCTGTTGGCAAGGTCAGGGCTGATCTGCTGGTGCGCCTGGAACCATTCGTGCGCCTGGGTACCCATCGGCGTTAAATCAAGGCGACGCGCCAGATCGTAGTTACTGGTGCCAACGAACCACGGCTCCTGTTGCAGACGTCTGACAATGGCTTCCTGAACCTCGCGAGAGAAGCGGCGGCGCGTGCCAAAGTCCATCAGACGGAAGCGGGACATATCCAGCCCTTCTGTCAGTCTGGAAAACTCAACGAGTTTATTCTCCAGAGCAGCAACCGCCTGCGTTACACCGGTTTCAGGGGAGCGATAGCGGTGGGCCAGCTCGCTGATCACGGCCAGAAGCGGCACTTCCCACATGATCACTTCGCGCCACGGGCCGGTCAGACGAATGTCCAGCTTGCCGTTATCATTGGTGACGGTGACCTGTTCCGGCTTATAGCGGAACTCACGCAGCCAGTTCAGATAGTCCGCTTTAAAGAAAGGCAGGCCTGAAAGCCACTGATATTCGTCATCGGTGAGCGCCAGATGCTGCATGGCATCGACCTGTTCACGAATGGAATCTGCGTAGATACCCAGCAAGTCGTCACCCCGGCAGCGAAATTCCGCCGCAACATGAACATCATGATAGTGGTGAAACACGGCTTGCTGCATATGCAGCTTGTACGCATCGGTATCCAGCAACGTATGCAGAACCGGAGAAGCGAATTGAGTCATAGGTGCGCTGTAGCATCCTCTCACGGGAGCGTTTAGTACAATAAACAACTCCGGAGTATACCCTGTTTAGTGATTTATTGAACCCCGATCACAACATAAGCACACTTTATGGTCGAGCGCATTTCGTGCCCCGTGTTATAAAAATGTAGCAAAAACGGCGTTGTGCCTGAAAAGATGAACATTCTGCATAGCGCGTTTTACACAACCGGAATATATTGAATCGTTACTCGACAAACGATGCATAAGGTTTTCTATGACACAACAGCCACAAGCTAAATACCGCCACGACTACCGTGCGCCGGATTACCTGATAAGCGATATCGATCTGACCTTCGACCTGGATGCCACAAAAACCGTCGTGACGGCGGTAAGCCAGGTGACGCGCCAGAGCGCGACAGCCGTGCCGCTGCGTCTGGATGGTGAAGACCTGACGCTGGTTTCCCTGCATATTAATGATGAAGCCTGGTCAGACTATAAAGAAGAAGGCAACCAGCTGGTCATCGACAACCTGCCGGAACGCTTTACCCTGCGCATCGTGAATGAAATCAGCCCTGCCGCCAATACCGCGCTGGAAGGGCTTTACCAGTCAGGCGTAGCCCTGTGCACCCAATGTGAAGCCGAAGGGTTCCGCCACATTACCTGGTATCTGGATCGCCCGGACGTCCTGGCGCGCTTTACCACCAAAATTATTGCCGACAAAACGCTGTACCCGTACCTGCTTTCCAACGGCAACCGGATTGGTGAAGGGGAACTGGAGAATGGCCGTCACTGGGTACAGTGGCAGGATCCGTTCCCTAAACCCTGCTACCTGTTTGCGCTGGTGGCGGGCGATTTCGATGTTCTGCGCGACACCTTTAAAACGCGCTCTGGCCGTGAAGTCGCGCTGGAGCTGTTCGTGGACCGTGGCAACCTTGACCGCGCCCCGTGGGCAATGACCTCCCTCATCAACTCCATGAAGTGGGATGAAACGCGCTTTGGCCTCGAATATGACCTCGACATCTATATGATCGTTGCTGTCGATTTCTTCAATATGGGCGCGATGGAGAATAAAGGTCTTAACATCTTCAACTCCAAATACGTGCTGGCGCGTACCGATACCGCAACGGATAAAGATTACCTCGATATCGAACGCGTTATCGGCCACGAATATTTCCATAACTGGACCGGGAACCGCGTCACCTGCCGCGACTGGTTCCAGCTGAGCCTGAAAGAGGGCTTAACCGTCTTCCGCGATCAGGAGTTCAGCTCCGATCTGGGATCGCGGGCGGTAAACCGCATCAACAACGTGCGCACCATGCGTGGTCTGCAATTTGCAGAAGATGCCAGCCCAATGGCCCATCCGATCCGCCCGGATAAAGTCATTGAGATGAATAACTTCTACACCCTGACGGTGTACGAAAAAGGCGCTGAAATTATCCGCATGATCCACACCCTGCTGGGCGAAGCGAATTTCCAGAAAGGGATGCAGCTTTACTTCGAGCGTCATGACGGCAGTGCGGCCACCTGCGACGATTTCGTCCAGGCGATGGAAGACGCCTCTAACGTGGATCTGTCTCATTTCCGCCGCTGGTACAGCCAGGCCGGTACGCCGATTGTGACGGTCAAAGACGACTACAACCCGGAAACTGAGCAGTACACGCTGACCATCAGCCAGCGCACACCGCCAACGGCGGAGCAGGAAGAGAAACATCCGCTGCACATTCCGTTCAGCGTTGAGCTGTACGACAACGAAGGCAACGTGATCCCGCTACAGAAGGGCGGTCACCCGGTACATAACGTGCTGAACGTGACCCAGGCAGAGCAGACCTTTATCTTTGATAACGTCTATTTCCAGCCTGTTCCTGCCCTGCTGTGCGAGTTCTCCGCGCCGGTGAAACTCGAATACAAGTGGAGCGATCAGCAACTGACGTTCCTGATGCGTCACGCGCGCAACGATTTCTCGCGCTGGGATGCGGCACAAAGCCTGCTGGCGACCTACATCAAGCTGAACGTGAACCGTTACCAGCAGGGCCAGCCGCTGACGCTGCCGGTTCATGTGGCAGACGCCTTCCGTGCCATCCTGCTGGATGAGAATATTGACCCGGCGCTGGCGGCTGAAATTTTAACGCTGCCGTCTGCGACTGAAATCGCCGAGCTGTTTGACATCATTGACCCCATTGCGATCGTCGCCGTGCGTGAAGCGCTGACCCGCACGCTGGCGACCGAACTGGCAGATGAATTCCTCGCAATTTACAACGCCAACAAGCTGGACGCGTATCGGGTGGAACATGCGGATATCGGTAAACGTTCCCTGCGCAATACCTGCCTGCGCTATCTGGCATTTGGTGAGGCAGAGCTGGCGAACACGCTGGTCAGCAAGCAGTACCATGAGGCCGATAACATGACGGATGCGCTGGCCGCACTGGCTGCAAGCGTTGCCGCCGAGCTGCCGTGCCGCGATGCGCTGATGCAGGAGTACGACGACAAGTGGCATCAGGATGGTCTGGTGATGGACAAGTGGTTCATCCTTCAGGCCACCAGCCCGGCAGCCGATGCGCTCAGCAACGTACGCAGCCTGCTGAAGCACCGTTCGTTCACCATGAGCAACCCGAACCGCGTCCGCTCCCTGATTGGCGCGTTTGCCAGCAGCAACCCGGCCGCGTTCCATGCTGAAGACGGCAGCGGTTATCAGTTCATGGTTGAAATGCTGAGCGAGCTGAACAGCCGTAACCCGCAGGTGGCGTCTCGTCTGATTGAGCCGCTGATCCGCCTGAAACGCTACGATGCGCAGCGTCAGGCGAAAATGCGTGCCGCACTTGAGCAGCTGAAAGGGCTGGAAAATTTGTCTGGCGATCTGTACGAGAAGATTACAAAGGCGCTGGCCTGATGTAAAAAAGCCCGGTGGCGCTTCGCTTTCCGGGCCTACGATTTGCCCTTGCGCCGTGCTCCCTGTTGAAGAGGGCCGGGGTGAGGGCATCAGGCATTAGCCTTTATCCGCTGAATCTCCGCTTCTCCACGTTTCATCACTCTATCCAGCACTTCCGCCTCCAGCTCCGCCAGTCTGGCCGATCCCACCCGGCGAGGACGTGGAATATCCACCGTCAGATCCAGACCAATTTTACCCTCTTCTATTAACAGCACCCTGTCTGCCATTGCCACAGCTTCGCTTACGTCATGCGTCACCAGCAGCACCGTAAAGCCGTGCGTCTGCCAGAGGGTTTCAATCAGATCCTGCATCTCGATCCGCGTCAGGGCATCAAGCGCGCCGAGCGGTTCATCAAGCAGCAGCAGGCCGGGACGATGAATCAGCGCGCGTGCCAGGGCCACGCGCTGCTTTTGTCCACCCGAGAGGGCCGCAGGCC
>NZ_JABMCU010000080.1:0-18816 GCF_013179605.1 Enterobacter sp. CM29
CCGGCACGCGCAGGGAATACCCGGTGAGTTTACCGTCCAGTTCGGGGATTACTTTCCCGAGCGCTTTTGCCGCGCCGCTGGAATAAGGCACAATCGATAATGCTGCCGCACGCGCGCCGCGCAGATCTTTTTCTGGCTGGTCATGCAGCGCCTGGCTGTTGGTGTAGGCATGCGTGGTGTTCATCAGCCCGTGTTCAATGCCAAACTGCTGGTGCAGCACCTGCGCCGCTGGCGCCAGACCGTTAGTGGTGCAACTCCCGTTACTGACCACAAAATGCTGGGCCGGATCGTACAGCGTGTGGTTCACGCCCATTACCACCGTAAGATCATCATTTTTAGCCGGGGCGGAAATAATGACGCGTTTTGCGCCGCCGCTCGTGATATGCACCGCCGCTTTATCACGTTCGGTGAAGAAACCGGTGGCTTCGATTACCACCTCAACGTCAGCGTCTTTCCACGGAATGTTTGCCGGGTCGCGTTCACTGAATACGGTGATGCGTTGCCCGTCAACCCGTAGCGCGCCGTCCGCCGCTTCCACAGGTACCGGTAGCGTGCCGAGCAGAGAGTCATATTTCAGCAGATGGGCGAGGGTTTTACTGTCCGTCAGATCGTTAATGGCCACAATCTGGAGATCCGGATTGCCCAGCGCCGCGCGCAGGACATTACGTCCGATACGGCCGAAACCGTTAATACCGACCTTAACCATGATGCACTCCTTATCTGTGTTGTCTGGAGTTACTGTAGGTGTCAGGTCGGTTGGCGTAAATGACAAAAAAGGATCAGATTACGCCATTCTGCGGCAGTGGAAACGCTGGCGATATTCGCCCGGCGTGAGATGAAGCTGCTTTTCAAAAACGCGGCGCAGGTTGATGCTGGTCCCAAACCCGCTTTTTTCGGCAATGACCTCAAGCGGATACGGGGTCTGCTCCAGAAGCTGTCGTGCAGCGGCCAGGCGGGCTTCGGTGACATAACGGGCCGGAGGTACACCGACGTCACGCGTGAACACGCGGGTGAAATTGCGCGGACTCATGGCGACCCGTTCGGCCAGCCTTTCGACGCACAAATCTGCGGTGAGGTTTTGCAGGATCCAGCTTTGCAGTTCGCTAACCGGTCCGGTCGCGCCGGACTGCTCCAGATTATAGCGGCTGAACTGTAGCTGGCCGCCAGGCCGGCGCAGGTACATCACCATATCCTGCGCCACGTTGCGGGCGAGGGTGAAGCCGTAATCATCCTCCACCAGCGCCAGCGTCAGATCAAACCCGGAACTGACGCCGCCGGACGTCCAGACGGGACCATCCTGAACATAGAGCGGGCCGCCCTCAACGTTGACCGCAGGATAGCGGGTTTTCAACGTTTCCAGAAGCCGCCAGTGGGTCGTTGCCCGGCGCCCATCGAGCAGTCCGGCCTGTGCCAGCAGCAGGGCCCCGCCGCAGACAGAGGCGACGCGTCGTGCATGCGGCGCGGCCAGGTGCAGCCAGTCCACCACCGCAGTGCTTTCCTGCTCATTCATGCCACGGCCGGTGATGATAATCGTGTCCAGCGGCTCGCGCGGATCCAGCTCCGGCAGGCGATAGTCCGCCAGCAGATTTAAGCCGGATTGGCCATGGATCACCAGGTGAGGCTGGGTAGTGGCAATAATGATGCGGTAGCGGGGCTGCGCCAGACCGTCCGGGTGCAGACGGTTGGCCTGCATCAGAATGTCGGCTATACCGGCGGCTTCAAACAACATGCCACCATCAGGAACAATTATCAGGATCTTCTTCATGTCCTGAAAAGTACCTTCCTTACAATATAAGTCAAGTGGAGGACGTTGACAGTTACCGAGCACGGTTATGGTCAACCCCGATGCCGGCAACGGCACATATTTTGATACCCACTTAACCTGTTTTTACCGCTCGGCCTGTAAGCTATGGTGCGGGAAAGCAAAGAACTCATAACAAATTTTCATCATGTTTGTAATAAATCGTCGGAGTGGTGGAAAGCAAGCAATAGTGTAGTGACGGTAAAATGCCAAATGAAGTTCGCCTGTCGAAAGCAGCGTCTTTATTCATTACCTGGGAAGGGTGGGTTGTATTTTGAGCAATCCTTTGGCGAGCAAGATTGTAGTCAGGCTTAATTATTCATACGGCCCAGACGAAAGAAAATTATCTTAAGAAGGGGGGAGAGCATAAAGTTAATTTGCGGCGTGAAATTAATTTTTTCATCCTAACTGTGTTTACTTAATTTGATGGGACATCGTCCTGAGTATTGACGATTTGCTATCGATACAACAAATAATTCGTGTGAGATATATTCATATGCAACTGAAAAATTCTCCGTTCTACTAATTATGGTAGTGGCAGAAATAGTGGTATTACGTTAGTGATAATGGTTCTCTTTTGGTTTTTTTTGTCTTTAAATCAGTTAATTGCGCGATTTCTCTATTTTTCAGATTAATCTCAGAGTGAGGCGAATGCCTCATGAATCAGCAGTAGCGAAAAAGGAAATATTGAAAAGGTGATAAGCTCATGTAAACTTGTTTACCGTTTGTCAAAATATGTCAGGATTACGCTGGGCCTTATTCTCGAAGGCTCGTGCGGTAGCTATGCCCAAATAATAGTAACGCCCCGGAAAAACCTGACTATTTTTAACAATAGCACCTAAGTCAAATTTTATCCCCTCTCTTCATCCTCTAAATATCGCTACGGAAAAGCATATGAAACTGCGTGTATTGTTATCACTTCTGTTTGTTATGGCGGTGGCGGGCTGTAAGGCGCCGCAAAAACCAGCGATCACCGATGATACGATTGTGACCAGCCAGGTTAATGGCATCACGCTGACGCACCGTCACGCTGTTACCCCTCCGGCGGAGTTCACTCAGGTGAACGAACCGTATCGTGCTATGTACCCGGCATCCCTGATGAGCCGTCCTGACTACGGTGGAAAAGTGATCCGTACGCTTGAGACCGGAAAAACTTACGTCGTGCTGGGGCAGGTTGAACATTTCTGGATGGCGCTGGCCGATGAAGGCAGTGAACAGCTGATTGGTTACGTGCCGATGCGTGCCGTGATCAAGGCCGACCAGTACGAAGCCACCGTGCGTAAACAGGCACTGCGCCCTAAAGCGCGCAAGAAAACCACCTGTGTTGATGTCGATGGCAACAGCAAAGCCTGCAAAGACAGCGCGAACGGTACCTGGATCCTGAACTAAACGGGTTTCACGAGCATATTTTTATGAATAATAAAAATTTCCATCGGATGTGGTTCCCTTTTTTTGCGTTGATTCTCGCGCTGATCGGTGGTTGTACGTCGTCTTCACACAGCGACCCCTCCCGCTACAATCTTCAGTTTCAGGCTCATCCTCAAATCAATGATTCTGCACCGCTTAAGGTCAGAGTATTGCTGCTGAAATCCGATGCGGATTTCATGTCCAGCGACTTCTACTCCTTACAGAACAACGCGTCAGCCACGCTTGGCGCGAATCTGCTGAACAGCGATGTGTTCTTCCTGATGCCGGGCCAGCTTTCGAAAACCCTGAGCGGTCAAAGCTCACCGGAAGCGCGCTATATCGGCGTAATGGCGGAATACCAGGCACTGGACGGCAAAAAATGGCGCGTCTCACTTCCTTTGCCTGTTCCCGGCGAAAACGCGATTTACCAGTTCTGGAAATGGTCCGCAGATGAACTCCAGGCCAGCGTCTTCCTTGACGTAAATGGTATCCGGGTCATCAGCCAGTAACGCCCTTCATAACAGGAAAGAGATCATCATGACGAAAGCAGAAAAGGTCGTCTGGACCGAGGGCATGTTCCTGCGTCCCCACCATTTTCAGCGGACAGAAAGTTACCTCCTCAACCACGTTCGTGAGTGGGGGGCCTTGCAGCGTTCGTATCTCTGGGGCTTTCTCGACCTTGAGCTGGATGAAGCGATGCTTCGCCAGGGCTGTATTGCCCTGAGCTACTGTAGCGGTTTGCTCCCTGACGGCACCTTTTTCCAGGTGCGCAGCGACCGCAACGGTCCGGCCCCGCTAAAAATCCCCGATAATCTTACCAATGAAAAGGTGGTGCTTGCGCTGCCGGTTCGTCGCGGTGGACGTGAAGAGGTGATTTTCAGCGAGGAGCACTCTTCTCTGGCGCGTTTTATTACGTTTGAACAAGAGGTAGAAGACGACAACGCCATGTCGGTCGGGGAAGCGACGGTTCAGTTTGGCCGCCTGCGTCTGACCCTGATGCTGGAGAAAGATCTGACGGCAGAATGGACCGCCATCGGCGTGGCGTGCGTCGCTGAAAAGCGCAACGACAACCACGTGCGGCTGGATAACAGCTACATCCCGCCAATGCTGAACGCCAATAACAGCCCGCAGCTGTACGGCATGATCAATGACCTGCACGGCTTGCTGGTGCAGCGTAGCCAGCAGATCGGCGGCCGCCTGCGCCAGCCGGGGCGTTTCAATACGTCCGAGATGGTTGAGTTCACGCTTCTTTCGCTGATCAACCGCCACCTTGGCGACATCTCACATTTAAAAACGCTGCCGCTGCTTCACCCTGAAGCGCTCTGGCGAAGCTGGCTGCCGTTTGCCACGGAACTCGCCACCTGGACGCCGCAGCGTACCGCAGAGAGCGTACTGCCGGTATACGACCATGACGATCTCGCCCTTTGCTTCGGCAAACTGATGCTGATGCTGCGTCAGGGGCTGTCGCTGGTCATGGAAGATCATGCCATCCAGCTGCCGCTGCACGAACGCTCTCACGGACTGAACATCGCCACCGTACCGGAGACCAGCATGGTCCGCGAATTTGGCTTCGTGCTGGCGGTAAAAGCCAATGTCCCCAGCGAACACCTGCAAACCCATTTCCCTGCCCAGATGAAGGTTGCGCCAGTCTCGAAAATTCGCGATCTGGTTCAGCTCCAGCTGCCGGGCATCATGCTTCGGGCAATGCCCGTCGCGCCGCCGCAGATCCCGTGGCATGCAGGCTACAGCTATTTCGAGCTCGAGAGGGGCAGCGAACTGTGGCACGAGATGGACAAGTCTGGGGCATTCGCGCTGCATCTCGCAGGGGAATTCCCGGGTCTCGATATGGAGTTCTGGGCCATCCGTAGCCCGACAGAATAATAAAGCGAGCGCTTAATATGCAGGAACGACAGGATACCGGCAGTGATGCCCTGTTTACCGGAGCCAGTGGGAACAATCAGCTGGTGGCGGCCGCCAATCCGCTGCTCAATGCGATTCCGCAAATCCGTCATTCGGTTTCCCACGACGATCAGGTCGGGCTGCGCCAGCGCCTGATTGACGAAATTCGCCGTTTCGAAGTGCGATGCCAGCAGGCGGGCTTACCATATGAAGTGATTGTCGGCGCGCGCTACTGCCTCTGCACGGCGCTGGACGAAGCCGCCGCTCTGACCCCCTGGGGAAGCAGCGGCGTCTGGTCAAGCAATGGTCTGCTGGTGACGTTTCATAACGAAACCTGGGGTGGCGAGAAGTTTTTCCAGCTGCTGGCACGTCTTTCGCAGAATCCGCGCGAACACATTCTGCTGCTGGAGATGATCAACTACTGTCTGCTGCTCGGCTTTGAAGGCCGCTACCGCGTGCTGGACAATGGCCGGACCCAGCTTGAAACCATCAAACAGCGCCTGTGGCAGATGATCCGTGGCGTTCGCGGCAGCTACCCGCCGCCACTCTCGCCGCACCCGGAAGATCGCCCCGTTCTGCGCAAGCTCTGGCGGCCGATGATTCCACTCTGGGCGTGCGTGGCGCTGGTCGGCTTTATCGCCTGCCTGTTCTATATCGTGCTGAACTGGCGTCTCGGTGATAACACCAGCCCGGTGCTGGCGAAAATTTACCAGTCCCAACTGCCGGAAACCACGATCCAGCAACCTGCGCGCCAGCTGCCGGCGGTACTGAACCTGCGCGGCTTCCTGAAACCGGAAATTGATGCCGGTCTGGTGGCCGTTAAGGATGAGGCGGATCGCAGCGTGGTGATCCTTAAAGGGGACGGACTCTTTGCCTCGGCCTCAACGGTGGTGCGCGATCGCTATGAGCCGGTCATCGACCGCATCGCCCAGGCGATGAATAACGTCAGCGGCAAAATTCTGGTGGTGGGGTACAGCGACAACGTGCCGATCCGCAGCGCACGCTTCGCCTCTAACTATGAACTCTCGCTTGAGCGCGCCCGTTCGGTGCAAAAACAGCTCCAGGGTAGCCTCTCGCAGCCTGAGCGCGTCAAAGCCGAAGGGCGGGGCGAGATCAACCCGGTAGCGCCTAACACGACGCCTGAAAATCGCGCCCGTAACCGCCGCGTGGAGATTACGCTGCTGGTATCGCCTGACAATACCCAGGCCGAGCTGAACGGATTGCCGCAAGGAAACTAAGGATGCTGACTACTCTACTTTCTATACTGACCAATCGCATTCTGTGGAGCTTCCTGGGCGTAACGGCACTCGCGGCGGTCATCTGGATGATTGGCCCGCTGTTGTCCATCGTGGACACCCGGCCCCTTGAATCAGAGCAGAACCGCGTCATCAGCATTGCGGTGGTCTACCTGATTTGGGCTCAGAGCCACATTCTGCCGCGGCTGTATAACGCCTGGCTGAACCGTAAGCTGATGGACAAGCTTAACGAAAATACCACCAGCCCGGAGGCGGCCGATCCGCAGAAACGTCTGAACAGCGAGGAGCAGATCCTTGCCGGGCGTTTCGATGAAGCCGCCCAGATGCTGAAAAAAGCCCACTTCAGCAAAGCGGGACATGGCGCGCAGTGGACGCAGCGCTTCAGTACGCAGTACCTCTATCAGCTGCCGTGGTACGTCATTATTGGCGCGCCGGGTTCAGGTAAAACCACCGCGCTGGCCAACTCCGGGCTGCAATTCCCGCTGGCGGACCGCTTCGGTAAAACCGCGCTGCGCGGCATTGGCGGCACGCGCAACTGTGACTGGTGGTTTACCAACGAGGCGGTTCTGCTGGATACCGCGGGGCGCTACACCACTCAGGAGAGCGAGCAGGTTCAGGACGCCGGGGAGTGGCTGGAATTTATCAACCTGCTGCGTAAATACCGCCGTCGTCAGCCCATCAACGGCGTGATTATCACCATCAGCATTTCCGACCTGCTTTCGCAGTCCGCTGAGGCCTCCCGCCAGCAGGCGGTCAACCTGCGCCAGCGTCTCTCCGAGCTGCATGAACAGCTGGGTATTCGCTTCCCGGTGTATGTGATGGTGACCAAAGCGGATCTGCTTAAAGGCTTCCGCGCCTGGTTTGCGGATTACGACAAAGCCCAGCGCGATCAGATCTGGGGCTTTACGCTGCCGTGGGAGCAGACCAAACACGCCGATTACGACCTGATGGGCAACTTCCAGCAGGAATTTTCCCTGCTGCAACAGCGTCTGGATGCTGGCCTGCCGGAAACCATGCTTAAAGAGCATGACGCCAAAACCCGTGCGGAAGCCTATCTCTTCCCGCAGGAGTTCGCCGCGCTGCGTCCGCTGCTGGCAGACTACCTGAGCACGGTCTTTGCCCGCTCAAACTTCGAAACCGAATTTTCGCCGCGCGGCATCTACTTTGCCAGCGGCACCCAGGAAGGGATGCCGTTTGACCGCGTGATGGGCGAGCTGAACCGCGCGCTCTCCTTACCTGAAGGGGAGGAAAGCACGCGCTGGGATTCGGTAAGCAAAGAGGCGCCGATCCCGGGCGCGAAGGGCCAAAGCTTCTTCATTAAAAATCTGCTGCAAAACGTGATTTTTCAGGAAGCGGGCATCGCCGGGGAAAACCGCTGGTGGGAGCTGCGCAACCGCGCCGTGATGTGGTCCGGCTACGCGGCGCTGCTGGCCCTGCTGGTGATCCTGGGTGGTCTGTGGCTGACCAGCTACGCCAAAAATAAAGCTTATCTGGAAGAGGTAGATGCAAAAGTGCCGATGCTGGAGCAGCAGAGCAAGGCGCTGCAAAACCAGCCCCAGCGCGATCTGTTTGCGCTTCTGCCGCTGCTTAACAGCCTGGTGGATCTGCCGAAAAGCGATGCCTTCGACGTTAACAACCCGCCGGTTTCCCGCCGCATGGGGCTTTATCGCGGGGATGACGTCAGCGATGCCTCGCAGTCTCTGTATCAGAAGGCGCTGGATCAGATGCTGCTGCCTGCCGTGGCGATGCACATTACCACCTGGCTGCGCAACGACAACGGCAGCGACGTGGAGTACAGCTATGAGGCGCTGAAAGCCTATCAGATGCTCTACCAGCCTAAGCATTATGACGGTAAATTCCTGCACTCGTGGGTGATGCTTAACCTGCAACGCAACCTGCCGCAGAACGTGACGCAGGCGCAGCTTCAGGAGCTGGAATGGCACCTGACGCAGCTGCTGGAGCCAAAAATTCAGGCTTCACCGTATGCGCAGGATGAGGATCTGGTGGCCCGTGAAAGGGCGCTGATCAACCAGCAGCCGCTCTCAACACGTGTATATGGCCGCCTGAAACGTCTGCTGGAGCATGATGAGAACCTGAAGCCGGTTTCGCTTTCTGATCTCGGCGGCCCGCAGAGCGAGCTGGTGTTTTCGCGCAAAAGCGGCAAGCCGGTGAGTGAGGGCGTACCGGGCCTCTACACGCCGGACGGCTACTGGAAAAGCTTCAACGACCAGATCGACAGCGTGACCACTGCCCTGCACGAGGACGATGCCTGGGTACTGGGAGCGACCACTGTCCAGGAAGATAAACAGCAGATCGACAACGCCGTGCGTCAGCTCTACATGCGCGACTTTATCGTTAACTGGGATCGCTTTCTCGCTGATATTCAGCTCAACAACAGCGCCGATCTTTCCCAGCGTATCAACACCGCGCGCCTGCTTTCAGGCACCAATTCGCCGCTGCGCCGTCTGGTACTTAACCTGAGCAAGGTGCTGACCCTGTCGCGCACTGCGCCTGCGCCGGAAGATGCGCAGAAAGCGGAAGACCAAAGCAACCGCGCCACCCGCACGCTGGAAGCGCTGTTCAGCAACGGTGACAATGCCCCGACGCAGGGCGCGGTTGTGACGCAGGCGCCTGAACAACTGGTGACCGACCACTATGCGCCGATGATTGAGCTGGCGCAGCCGCTGGAGAAGGGCGGCAAGACCATCGTCTTTGATGATTTTCTTAAGCAGGTTGACGAGCTTTATCGCTACCTGACCGCCGTTCAGGATGCAGCCAACAGCGGTATGCCCGCGCCGGGCGGCGATGCAATCAGCCGCCTGCAAGCCAGCGCGGGACGTCTGCCGGGCGGGTTGCAAACCATGTTCAGCAATATGGCCGTCGGCGCCAGCAGCGACACTCAGCGTCGCGATCTGGAGAACGTGCGTAAGCGCATTAACGTGGAAGTGGGTGGGTTCTGCCGTCAGGCGATTGCCGGGCGTTATCCGCTGGTGCGCAGCGCCAGCACTGAGGTGACGCCGGACGATCTCGCCCGCATGTTCGCGCCGGGCACCGGACTGATGGACACCTTTTTCCGCGACAACCTGACCAACAAGGTGGACACCACCCAGGCGAACTGGCGCTTTATGCCAGGCATCGACGGTAAAACGCTGCCGGGCAGTGAAGGGCTGCTGCGTCCGTTCCAGCAGGCGCAGTCTGTCCGCGATGCCTTCTTCGCAAACGGCGCGACCACGCCATCCTTCAAGGTGACGGTGCGCACCGTGCGTATGGACAATACCATTCTGAACCTGACGCTGGACGTGGACGGCCAACTGCTGCGCTACAGCCACGGTCCGCAGGCGGTGCAGATCATGACCTGGCCGGGGCCGGGCGGGACGAACCAGGTGCGTATGCAGCTCGGTCTTGCCAATGGCAGCACCGCAACGCTGGTGACCAACGGTTCCTGGGCGCTCAACCGCTTTTTCGACAAGGCGCGCACCAGTCCTGGCGCGGGTAGCCTGAGCCGTCAGGCGACCTTCAACGTCGACGGACATCAGGTCACGCTGGAGTTTGCCCCGAACAGCATCCGTAACCCGTTCCAGCTTCCCCGTTTCTCATGCCCATAACCGCAAGGACAGCCGTATGACGAATACCCCTGCGATGAACCGTTATAGCTGGTATGGCAAATTACCCAGCGCCGGAGATTTTTTGCAGCGTCGCTTTCCGGATACCCTGCAACGCCAGTGGTCGCACTGGTTTCAGGTCGGCCTGCTGGCCTGGCAACAGGAAGAGCAGCGCAGCGGCGAGCGCCCGTTTTCTAAAGCCCCGGTGTGGAACTTTGTCGTCCCGCCGATGCTTGGTAGCCAGATGATTCAGATGGGCTGCCTGCTGCCGGGCCGTGACAGCGTAGGCCGCCACTATCCGGTATGCCTGCAACTGAGTTTCACCCCGACCGAGTGGTCATCCCGTCTGCTCGGGCAGGCTGAAAGCTGGTACCAGCAGCTTGGCCGTCTGGGGCTGCACGCGGTGCGTAACAGCTATTCTGCCTCCCAGCTGGATGAAATGCTGATGACCATCCCGGCGCCCCAGCCGGTTGAGCCGCAAAAGCGTTCCGACATTCTCGACGTGATTGGCTATGACGACGAGGGTCAGAGCACGCTGGGCTGGCCGCAGGCGGCGGAGTGTTTTGATCCGCTGCGCCAGACCAGCTATTGGTGGACAAACCGCTGCGACGGCTATCCGCTTTACACCCACGTCCACAGCGGAAACTTCACCGGGCAGCTCTTTACGCTGCTGTTCGATCCGGCAGGCGGCGCCCGTCCGGGCCGCCACGGTCTTTACCCGCCTATGTTTGAATAAGCAGGGATCTTATGAATATCGATGAATTTCTCGCGCCGATAAGCCCCGATAACCCCTGCGGTGAAAACCTGGAGTACGACGCTGATTTCCAGGCCATGGGGCAGGCCAGTCAGGGCAAAGCCGAACAGCAGTTTGGCGACACCATCATTCCGGCAGAGCCTGCCGACTGGAACACGGTGGAAAGACTCGCCACCAGCCTGCTGGGCCGCACCAAAGATCTTCGCGTCATGCTGGCGTTAACCCATGCCTGGACGCGTCGTCGCGGGCTGGCAGGTTACGCCGACGGGCTACTGCTGGTGCAGGAAGCCCTGTCCCGTTACTGGGAGCAACTTTACCCGCTGCTGGAAGAGTATGGCGAAACCGATCCGTTCTACCGCATTAACGCCCTCGCCGGGCTGAGCGATAAATCTGACCTGACGGTCGCGGTGCGTAACGCCTCACTGCTCCGCTCTAACGGCGATGAGATTTCGCTCCGTGACGCCCAGGCGCTGCTTGATGGCAGTAAAACAGAGTGTCCGGATTATCCGGGCGGTCGTCCACGACTGATCGATGAGCTGGCCCGGGGCGATCAGCCCGGCACCGAAGCGGTAATCGTGATCAACGAACGCCTGCTCGCCATCCGTGAACTGCTTACCGGCTATCTCGGGGAAAGTGGCGTACCGGAGATGGAACAGCTGCTGAAAACCGTCGGGCAAGTTTCGAGCGCCTGTCAGGTGACCGATATCAGCAAGTTGCTGCCGAACCGTGACGCGCAGGCTGAGCAGCACGCCGAGCCGCAGCCGGTGACCGCGTCGCCCGTTCAGCAGGTGACGGACTGGCGCAGCGTGCAGGTGACCAGCCGCGCCGACGCGCAGCTGATGTTGGAAAAAGCGAAACAGTATTTTGCGCAGTACGAACCCAGCCACCCCGCACCGCTGATGATTGAACGGGTGCAGCGGCTGTCTGAACTCAACTTTATGGACATTATTCGCGACCTGGCGCCAGACGGCGTTAACCAACTGGAAAACATCTTTGGACGCCGCGAATGACGCGTCCTGGCATTATGACGACAGGCATGGAGTCTGCCGTTTCACCTTCACCGCGCATCTTTGATGGAGAACATCATGGCAATGAGTAACAGTGGACAGAAATTCATCGCACGCAACCGTGCTCCCCGCGTGCAGATCGAGTACGACGTAGAGATCTACGGCGCAGAACGCAAAATTCAGCTGCCGTTTGTGATGGGCGTTATGGCCGATCTGGTTGGCAAGCCGGTGGAAAACCTGCCAGCCGTCGACGAGCGTAAGTTCCTTGAAATCGACATCGACAACTTCGACGAACGCATGAAGGCGCTGAAGCCGCGCGTGGCGTTCCAGGTGGATAACACCCTGACCGGCGAAGGTAAGCTCAACGTCGATCTGACCTTTGACAGTATGGACGACTTCCTGCCGGACGCGGTGGCCCGCAAGGTTGAGCCGCTGAACAAGCTACTGGAAGCGCGCACCCAGCTCTCTAACCTGCTGACCTACATGGACGGCAAAAACGGCGCGGAAGAGCTGATTGCAAAAATCCTTCAGGATCCGACGCTGCTCAAATCCCTGAGCCAGATGCCAAAAAATGACGAAAGTGCGAAAGGTAGCGAGGAATAATCGATGAGCAACCAGACTCAACAACACGATCAGCAGGCGGGCCAGGCGTTCAGCCAGGACGAGTTCAGCGCGCTGCTGAATAAAGAGTTCCGCCCGAAAACCGATCAGGCGCGCTCTGCCGTAGAAAGCGCGGTTAAAACCCTGGCGCAGCAGGCGCTGGAAAACACCGTGACCTTCTCAAACGATACCTACCGCACCATTCAGAACCTGATTGCCGGTATTGACGAGCAGCTTTCGCAGCAGGTGAACCAGATTATTCACCACGAGGAGTTCCAGAAGCTGGAGAGCGCCTGGCGCGGGCTGAGCTATCTGGTGAACAACACCGAAACCGACGAGATGCTGAAGATCCGCTTTATGAGCATCTCCAAGCAGGAGCTGGGCCGCACCCTGAAGCGCTACAAGGGCGTGGGCTGGGACCAGAGCCCGATCTTCAAGAAAATCTACGAGCAGGAGTACGGCCAGTTCGGTGGCGAGCCGTTTGGCTGCATCGTAGGCGACTACTACTTCGACCACAGCCCGCAGGACGTTGAGCTGCTGGGCGAGATGGCGCGCATCGGCTCTGCGGCCCACTGTCCGTTCATTACCGGCACCGCGCCGGGCGTTATGCAGATGGAGTCCTGGCAGGAGCTGGCTAACCCGCGCGACCTGACAAAAATCTTTCAGAACACCGAATACGCCGCCTGGCGTTCACTGCGTGAATCGGAAGATGCCCGTTATCTGGGCCTGGTCATGCCGCGCTTCCTGTCGCGTCTGCCGTACGGCATTCGCACCAATCCGGTCGACAGCTTTGACTTTGAAGAGCAGACCGACGGCGCGAACCACAACAGCTACTCCTGGGCGAACGCGGCTTACGCGATGGCCGCCAACATCAACCGTTCCTTCAAAGAGTACGGCTGGTGCACCTCGATTCGCGGCGTGGAGTCCGGCGGGGCGGTGGAAAACCTGCCGTGCCACACCTTCCCGAGCGATGACGGCGGCGTGGACATGAAATGCCCGACCGAGATCGCCATCAGCGATCGTCGTGAAGCCGAGCTGGCGAAAAACGGCTTTATGCCGCTGGTTCACCGCAAAAACTCCGACTTTGCCGCCTTCATCGGCGCGCAGTCCCTGCAAAAACCGGCCGAGTATCACGACCCGGATGCCACCGCTAACGCGCGTCTGGCCTCCCGTCTGCCTTACCTGTTCGCCTGCTGTCGTTTTGCTCACTACCTGAAGTGCATCGTGCGCGACAAAATCGGCTCCTTCCGCGAGCGCGAAGAGATGGAACGCTGGCTGAACGACTGGGTGATGAACTACGTGGACGGCGACCCGGCTAACTCCTCCCAGGAAACCAAGTCTCGCAAACCGCTGGCGGCTGCGGAAGTGCAGGTGCAGGAAATTGAAGACAACCCGGGCTACTACGCCGCGAAGTTCTTCCTGCGTCCACACTACCAGCTGGAAGGCCTGACCGTTTCACTGCGTCTGGTATCTAAACTGCCGTCGCTGAAGACGAAGGACGCGTAATGATGATTGCCGGCCCGAAGGGGCCGGCAATTTGAGCGGAAGAGCTTAGCTTGTTTCTGTCAGTGAATAAGGATAGACGGTGAAACATATACTTTTGATCGCGACCAGTTTGCTGGCAGTTTCTACTCTCGCAAGCGCGGAGGCAGGAAATTACAAATACCCTCAAGCGGAAGCATTGCCTCAGGATGACACATCAAACTTCCAACGCGATCCGACGCTGTTAACAGGGTACGATTTAAATCTGAGTGCAGAGCGTTTTGCTAAAGCCTGGCTGTCGAAAACGAATGAACGTGAACGCATTAAGGCAAATATGTATCTTCTCGGCGTAGTCGACGCGTCTGAGGGCACTGCATGGTGCAAGGGCAGGCCTTTTTTGCCAAATACAATACATGAGTTTCTCTATTCTCGTTTTGCGAACTTATCGAAACAGCAAGGCGAGGAGCGCGCTTCAAAAATCATCATTGACGGCATGAAAGAATTACGCCCGTGCAAAAAAGGAGAGTGACAAATGAGACCATTATACGAACAACTTAAACGTCGGCATTACTCTTCAAATCACACACGCGCGGGTTTTGCCTCGGGTGAACAGGTTTTTTCAGAAATTGGCTACGATTATTCGACGATTATCAAGCAACAACCGGCATACGAAAATACCTGTGCGGTAAGAATGAGCCTGGCATTGTTAAAATGCAATGTTGAATTTACAGGGCGTTTACCCATAAAGACCGGTCCCTATAAGGGAAAAACAATCGAGCCTGGCGCAAAATTACTTGCCGATCAGCTTTATAAATCCCATGTGTTTGGCAAGGCAGAAATCTTTAAAGACCGCGAGGCTGGTGCACGCTCAATGTTGGGCCGAAAAGGTGTTGTTTTCTTCAATAAAATTGATGGGTATGGCGGTGGTCATATCGACCTTATCGAGCCTCTGAGTAATAATTCGTTTATATGTAACTCCGATTGCTTTCCGTACTGTCAGGAAATCTGATTTGGGAATTAAAATAATTACATTCAGGTGTTTAAAGACCGTATTTCTTTTGCTCACTTGCTTATCTTTTTCTGCTCGCGGTGACAACCCTTACGTTGATTTTTATCAGCAGCAAACATACCGGCAGGTGGTTAAAGATTTTGTCCTGGCGCGCTGCCTTGCGCAGGTAGCAGATAAAGGCAGTCAATTTTCTGCTGATGCGGCCCGCAGTGCGAGTGCATTTATTGAATGGATACCGTTTGATGCTGAAAACGGTACTGACAAAGTTAACGCCATTATTGGGAAGTATAAAAACCAAATTAATGGTTTCCACTCGGAGCGCAAACCTGATGTAAAAGGCGTAACCTTAAATTGTCTACGTCTTTATCATAGCGACGAACTGAATAAACTGGTTCCGCAGCTCATCATTGGCGATCCTGATCGTACCTGGATTCAGGATAATCCGCAGTAGTAAAAGACTTCACATTCTTTCCGTTCATTCAGGGGGAATGTAAGACTGTCAAATGACACGGGTCGTTTGATATGAGGCAGAGGTAAAATATGGACGGTTTTATTCAGCCCCATGCTTTCCTGTTTGCCATATAAGGGCTTTTTCGAAAGCAATATTGTTCATCCACGAAGAGTAGATATTATGGCTATTGATATGTTTCTGAAGGTCGAGGGTGTTACGGGCGAATCTAAAGATTCTAACCACACCGGCTGGACTGATATTACCTCCTTCTCCTGGGGCGCGTCCCAGCCGGGTAATATGAGCGTTGGTGGCGGCGGCGGTGCCGGTAAAGTTAACTTTAACGATCTGCACGTTAACGCTCTGATCGACAAATCCACTACAGCAATCCTGAAACACTGCGCAAGCGGTAAACACCTGACCAAAGTTGAACTGTCCGTCTGCAAAGCGGGTGGTCAGCAGGTTGAATACACCCGCATCACCCTGGAAGACGTTCTCGTGACTTCCGTTCAGTACACCGGTGCCGACAACGGCGATACCGTTGGCGTGACCTATGCATTCCAGGCTGCGAAAGTGAAACAGCAGTACTGGGAGCAGACCACTGCCGGTGGTAAAGGTGCTGAAAGCAGCGCTGGCTGGAACATCAAAGAGAACAAAGAAGCGTAATTGCCCGTATGGCCGGGGAGTTTTCCCCGGTCATTATTTACAGAGACTTAATTTCGTTTGCAAAGGGATGTCAATATGAGTGTAAAATCAACGGTTGCTCCTGGTTATTGTGTTGTTCAGCAGGCTGGTACGTTAGATTTCCAGGCAAGACTACTGTTCAATAAACCAGACAGTGAAGCGGCACGTTATTTTATGCAAGTGAACAGGGACACACGGTGGTTAAAACCCGGGCAAATATTGATCCTTAATGCTCCGGGTGCTGAAAATGCGGTTCAGCTAAAACAATTACAAAATGCAAAGCAAAAGGTTAATGGAGCATTGGCAGAACTGAATACAGATGAAGCTAATTTCTTTAACAAGCATTTTAGTACCATCGCAGCATTAACTAATTTTATGGATAAATCTCTCGGGGTGGTTGCTGATGCAGGTGAAAGGTACTTTAGCGAAATAGAAAAGAAATTAAAAGCTATCGAACTGGCTTATCAAAATCAATACAGAACGCAAGGCACATTGATCGGGCAGCAGTTTTTTGTTGAGAGGCAAAAACTTTTTTCTGAGCTGGACGTTTTATTAAATAAGCTGTCCAGACTAACGCTGAAACTGAAACCTTATGAAGAAATCAAGCACGCTTTAGGTTTATCAAGCAGGTCAATTGTCCACGAATGGAGTACTGCGGGTGTTGCCTCAATACGAGGGTATTCAACATATGTAGACAATGCATCAAAAGCTGCCCGTTTTCTGAAAATGGGAGGATGGCTTGCTATCGGCTTCGCTGGAGCAAACACAACCAATGAAGTTTACGATGCCTGTACAGTAGGTAGAGAGCAGAGTTGTTCCAAAGTCGCCGTTAAGAAGTACAGTCAATTTGGCGCCAGTCTTGCGGGCGGGATTTATGGCGGAAAATATGGTGCCATGGCTGGGGCTGGCGTATGTGTTGCATTGGGCGTGGCAACAGGTGGTGTAGGGTTGCTCGCGTGTTCTGTGGTAGGCGCCGCTGCGGGTGGATACATTGGTGGCGAAGTTGCCGGTGGAGCAACTGAATATGTCATGGATAAACTATGGTGAATGTAGAAAATATTCTTTTATTTCTGATCGTTGTTTTATTTTTACTTGTCGTAATTATGGACTTCATCAGTTCTCTTTATTTTAAAAAACACGAGGCCGAATATAATCAGCTTCTTTCAGAATATCGCCAAAAAGGCTACGATCTCGATCTGGTGACAAATTACGCATCTTTTTTTGGCTCGCTGGCGAACTATCAAAAAATAATCTGGTTTGTTCGTCTTCGCAAAGGCGTGAAGATGAAATTTACCAAAGACAGAAATGTTCAGGATGATGCCTATAAATTCGTTCAGGCTTTACCGGAAGAGAGAATCGGCTGGATATTAAAACTGCATCGACGCTATAAAGTTCAGGCCTTACTTTTTACGCTATGGCTGCTTATCGGCATTATTTTTCTGAATGTAGTCAAATAGCTTTAATCAGCCCTTAACCCCCAAACCCCGCCGTTCTCACCCCCGAGAGCGGCAGCGTTTGAGCGCTAATCATACCAGCAGGAATACGCCATGCGATTCACGATTATTTCTACGAAACCCGGTCATCAGCCGCCGCAAAGCAGCTGTGATTTTTATGCCCCGGGCGGCACCATTGGGCGCGGTACGGATAACAATCTGGTGCTGCCGGACAACGATCGCACCATCTCGCGTTTGCAGGCCATCGTTCACGTCGACGCCAGCGGCGAATGTCGCGTCACGAACCGTGGCAGCGTCACCCGCGTGGTATTGAATGATATTCCGCTGGAGCGTGGGCGTCAGGTTGAGCTTCAGGATGGGGATATTCTCGGTATTGATGATTATCGCATTGAAGTCAGCGAACTCATTCATGACACCCAGCCCGTAAGCCGCATGGCGGCCAGCATGCAGCAGGCGCGCCCAGCGGCGACACCTGCTCCGGCGGCACAACCGAAACCGGCCAGCGCCGCGCCTCGCGGAAAAGCTGAACCTACGGCCGTGCCGTCGGAAATCTGGGACAGCCTGATGCAGGAGTTCTCCATCTCCGACAGCATCTCCAGCAATCGGGCAAAGCCACAGCCCGCGGCCTCCCACGACCCGTTCTCCCAGCCTGCGGCCCCGGAGCGGAATGCCGAAGACCCGCTGGCGATGTTCAACGATGCCGATCCGTCGCTTGAACGTAAAAACGTGGACCCGGACACGCTGTTCAGCGATGAAGCGTTGTTTAAAAAAGAGAGCATCTTTGACGATGTCACCCCTTCAACGCTGGTACAGCCGGACGAAAGCAAACCTGCCCAGCCAAAGGAAGAGGCGTCGGATGAACTCGATCCGTTAGCCCTGTTTGGCGGGTCGGCGAGCGCGCCTGCCGCGCGTCACGATGACCCCCTTGGCCTGATGGGCGGCGCGCCGTTAACCCATCCGGATGAAATCGTGGCTGATAAGCCGGAGCCAAAGCCTGAAGCGCAAGCCGCACAGGAAGAGGATGTGCTGGCCAGTTCACCGCTGTTCGATCCGGAACCGACTGAACCACAGGACGCGCCGCGCGCGGAAGAAGAGTCCGCGCGTCCCGATTACGCTGGCTTCACCATGCCAACGCCGCAGGCCGTGGCGCGCAGCAACGCGCAGGCACCGAAAGGCCGCCTGCGTATCGACCCGGTTAAAAACGCTGCATCGCCTGCTGCCTCAGCGCAGACCGGCGAGCGGGGCGAGGTGCTTCAGGGCGAACTGCTGGAGGCGCTGCTGGAGGGCATGGGCCTGAGCGAAATGCAGCCGGTGCCGCAGTTTGACCGGGAAAATATGCGTCAGCTGGGGCAGATCCTGGGCATGTTCTCGCAGGGGACCGTGGCGCTGCTCTCCTCGCGCTCCATCCTCAAG
>NZ_JABMCU010000081.1:0-18768 GCF_013179605.1 Enterobacter sp. CM29
CAGAACGAGGTGTCCCTTTTCGCTTTCACGTGTAAGGTTTTTCCTCTTTTTATCGTCACTGACTGATTTCCGTAACACGCAACTCTCCACGCAGGATTGTGGGACTTTTCCTACGTACATTGTCGCCAACGCTGATGTTATCCATTCGGCTGGTAAAATAAAATACAGCCAGTTCGATGTTGACAGGAAAACAAATGAAATTACATTTTTTAAAAAATGCGCTACTGCTGCTTTCAATAACGCTTTTTACCGGCTGTACGGCTAATTCATGGATTGATGCGGTTGGAAGTGTGTTAGAGGAGAAAGATAAATATGAGAAAGACTCGCGATCCAAAAGAATTAAGGCTGCCAATAAGGCAGCAGGCTACTAGATTATTTCAGGCGTGGTAAGCGTTTTTGATGGTTTTTCATTTTTTATCTGCACCATATTAATAGCCACAGCGAGCTGGCGATTATGTTTGTCTTACGATCGAACGTTAATGTAATAATTGTGATAAAACTATTTTTAGTCTGCTTAATGGCGGTGTTTGCACTAATGGTTGTAAACCCAAGCGCGATCTTTGGAAACAGGAGTAATGAAGAAATCAATGAAAGCGAAGACCATTATCGTGCTCAGGATTTAGCCCGGCAAAAACCGGTTTTATTTGTGACCGGCTTTAGATGAGGAATTATAATTCTTGAGTTGAATGTAACATTACTCTATTATTGATACGCTATTTGAGTGATCGCGCGTGTATAACAAAAATGCCTGATAACTCA
Source organism: Enterobacter sp. CM29 (assembly GCF_013179605.1). Taxonomy (NCBI): domain Bacteria; kingdom Pseudomonadati; phylum Pseudomonadota; class Gammaproteobacteria; order Enterobacterales; family Enterobacteriaceae; genus Enterobacter; species Enterobacter sp. CM29. The sequence continues at coordinate 760 of NZ_JABMCU010000081.1, forward strand.
TTTTATTTCAAAGGGATAAAATAAAGACATGAAAAAAAGAGCGATAGTATTATTCAGTATGGCGTTAACCGCATGCTCAGCAAATAACTTGAACCAGGGCGCTGAACGGGTACGTATTACTAATACTGAACCAACCGGCAATTGTACATTCCTGGGGGAAGTGACGGGCAGCCAGGGAAACTTCTTCACGGGTGGATGGACGTCAAACTCTAATCTTGAGACTGGCGCACGTAATGATTTAAAAAACCAGGCTTACAGTATGGGGGGTAACGTTGTCGTTATTCTTACGCAGCGAGCAGGGCAGACCGGGAGCGCCTACTTCGGCTCAGGTTCCAGCCAACAAACTAACGTCACGCTAAGCGGTACAGTGTATCGCTGCAATAACTGATAAATAATCTAAGCACAGTATTTAACGTGCAATAAAGCCCTGAGCCGTTAAGCGCGGCGAAACCTGCTTCTGGTAACGCACGGGCGTAATGCCGTAGCGGCGGGTAAAGGCGCGGGTCAGGTGAGACTGATCGGTCAGCCCCGTTGCGGCGGCCACCTCGGCGGCAGGCATGCCGTGGGTGAGGAATGCTTTGGCGCGCCACAGCCGGATGGCCATCAGCATCTGGTGTGGGGTGACGTGAAAATGGGCCTTAAACTGGCGCTGGAAATGGTACGGGCTGAGCGACACGACGCTCGCCAGTTCGTCCAGGGTGAGCGCGCGCATATAGTTGTCGTGCAGATAGTCGCGAACGCGCTCGAAGCGGTGCGCGCCCTCCCGGGCTACCGGCGCGTGACGGGCCAGCGGCTGGAACGTCTCAATCAGATCCAGCAGCAACCCTTTTTGTTCCAGCGCATCGTTCGTATGCCAAAGGCCGTAAATCAGCTGGCCAATTTGCTGCGAGCGCAGCGGGTCGTGGCGGGTCACGTCGCTAAACCACCAGTGGCGAAGGCCGGTGACTTCTTCCAGCAGGTCGGGTTCGATATAGACCATCCGGTAGCGCCAGCCGCCTTCGGTGGCGGATTCGCCCGTGTGGATCTCGTCCGGGTTCATGGTCACGACCGATTTTTCAGCGGCTAAGTGTTGGGTTCCGCGGTAACGGAAGCGTTCGGCGCCGGTTTCAATGGTGCCGATACCGAAGGCTTCATGCGTGTGAGGCTCAAAGGCGTAGTCAGCAATATGCGCGTGATATAGCTCCAGACCCGGCAACTGCGCCAGATGGCGAAAGCGCGCGCTGTCTCTCTCATCAGTAAACTGTTCCGGTACGCCTTGCACGGTGAGCCTCCTTGTGGGTCATCGCTTCATTATCCGAGATGACCCGAAGGGATGCCACAAAAAATAACCAATTCTTAACAATTACAGAATGGCTTTGATGCTCTCCGCCAGCGGCGTGGTCGGACGGCCAATCAGTTTGCTCAGGGTACGGCTGTCGTCAAACAGGCCGCCTTTGGACGCGCCGGTATCGGAATCCGCCAGCATCTCCGCCAGCCCGGCAGGCAGACCAACGCCTTTCAGTGCGGCGGCATAATCGGCTTCGCTGAGGTTCTGATACGTTACCGGCTTACCGCTCTGCTTGCTAAGCTCCGCAGCCAGTTCGCTCAGCGTCCAGGCATTGTCACCTGCCAGTTCATACACCTTGCCGGCGTGACCCTCTTCAGAAATCACTTTTGCCGCAGCCGCCGCGTAATCCGCACGGGTCGCAGAGGCAATTTTGCCTTCGCCTGCGGCACCTATGAATACGCCGTGTTCCAGCGCTGGCGGCGCGCTTGCCAGGTAGTTTTCGGTGTACCAGCCGTTGCGCAGCAGGGCGTAAGGCACGCCTGAAGCCGCCAGTGCATTTTCGGTTTCGACGTGCTCAACGTGCAGACCCAGCGGGGAGGTATCCGCATGCAGCAGGCTGGTGTAGGCAATAAGTTTCACCCCGGCGGCTTTGGCGGCGTTAATCACGTTCTGATGCTGTGCGGCGCGCTGGCCCACTTCGCTGGAGGAGATAAGCAGCAGCTTATCCACGCCGTTCAGGGCGGTGGTGAACGCGGCCTGGTCGGTATAGTCCGCCTGACGTACCACAATTCCCCGCTGGCTTAAGGCGTCGGCTTTTGCCGGGTTACGCACAATAGCCACGATCTGGCTGGCCGGAACGGTTTTCAGCAGTTCTTCAATAACGTGTTGGCCAAGCTGGCCGGTTGCGCCGGTAATTGCGATCATGATGAATCTCCTTCGTGTTTGTCTGGTGTTGTGGCACACTATCACCATAACTAACTTTTAGTAAGTACGCACAAAAAGGTAAGTATGAAAACACCGATACCGACGCTCAGCGAGCAAATGCGCGATGGCAATCTCTTCGCAGAACAGTGCCCGTCACGGGAAGTGCTCAAACATGTTACCAGCCGCTGGGGCGTGCTGATCCTGGTGGCGTTACGTCAGGGGACGCATCGTTTTAGCGATCTGCGCCGCAAGCTGGGCGGTGTGAGCGAGAAGATGCTGGCCCAATCGCTTCAGGCGCTGGAGCAGGACGGGTTTGTCGATCGCGTTTCTTATCCGGTTGTGCCGCCGCACGTGGAATATAGCCTGACGCCGATGGGGCTGGAGGTGAGCGAGAAGGTGGCCGCGCTGGCTGACTGGATTGAGGTGAATACGCCGAAGGTGATGGCGAATCGGGACGATCGTGCGGCATGAAATGCCGGGTGGCGGCTTCGCCTTACCCGGCCTACCCGCAATCCTCGATCCCGTAGGCCGGGCAAGCGCAAGCGCCACCCGGCACAATCATCGCTACCTGCTCAAATCCACCTGATAAATCGCGAACCCAATATCATCCGTCGCGACCTGTTTCATCGGATACTGTGCCTTATCCTTGATAAACGCGGCTGCTTTATCGGACGGTGATGTCTCAAAGCGAATATCCAGCGTCGTGTCGCTGTGGATCGGTGCCAGACGCCAGTTGTTATCCACCGCCGGATGAATTTCACCCGCTTTTTTCGACTCCGCGCTAATCCACGCCGCCAGCACCGAACGGTTCTCATCCGGTGAGGCAAAGGCGATGTGGCTGTCACCCGTACCGGCAAACTTACCGCCATAGGCGCGGTAGTTGTTGGTCACCACCAGGAAAGTGGCATTCGGATCAATCGCTTTGCCGTTGAAGGTCAGGTGTTTAATGCGTTCTGCCTGCGGATTAATGGCCTGACATTCGCCGTCATATTTCGCGGGCTGGGTTACATCAATCTGATATTCCACGCCGTCGATCACGTCGAAGTTGTAGGTGCGGAAACCGTCCCAGTTTATCAGCGACTGCGGTTTGCTGCTGTGCGGATCGATCTGGTTGAACTGTCCGGCAGAGCACTCCAGCCACTCCTTCACTTCTTTCCCGGTGGCTTTCACCACCACGAGGGTGTTGGGATAGAGGTAGAGATCGGCGGCATTACGGAAGGTCAGCTGGCCTTTTTCCACCTCAACGTAGCTGGCCGGATCGTTCTTACGCCCGCCCACTTTGAATGGCGCCGCGGCAGACAGAACCGGCAGATTGGCCAGATCCGGATCGCCCTGAATATAGTGCTCGGCATAGGCTTTCTGCGCCATGTTGACTACCTGCACGGTCGGGTCATCCTGTACCAGCGCGAGGAAGCTGTACATGTTATCAGCCGATTTACCGATCGGCTTGCTGACAAATTCACGCGTTGCGTCGTGGTCATGCTTCAGGACGTCGACCAGCTTTTTATCTTCTTCGGCCAGGGATTTTTTTGCCGCGGCATCATAAATCGGACGCGCTTCCGCTTTCGACTGCGTGACTTTCCAGCTCCCGCTGTCGTTATTCAGCACCAGATCTACCACGCCAAGGTGGTCGCCCCACATGCCCGGCATCACCGATGGCACACCGTTGAGCGTCCCTTTTTCGATGTCCGCGCCTTTGATACTGGCGAAATCTTTGCCCGGGAAGACGGCGTGGGCGTGACCAAACAGGATCGCATCCACGCCCGGTACCTGGCTGAGGTAATACACGGAGTTCTCAGCCATCGCCTGATACGGGTCGGCCGAGAGGCCAGAGTGGGCCACAACGACCACCACATCTGCGCCTTTCGCCCGCATCTCCGGCACGTATTTGCGCGCCGTTTCGGTAATGTCGTTGACGGTTACTTTCCCGTCGAGGTTGGCTTTATCCCACGTCATGATCTGCGGCGGCACAAAGCCGATATAGCCGATTTTCAGCGTCTGTTTTTTACCATCCTTGTCGACAACCTCGGTCTCTTTAATCAGGTAAGGGGTAAAGAGCGGCTTTTTCGTCTTAACGTCGATGATATTGGCATTAACGTACGGGAATTTTGCTCCTGCCAGCGCATCGTGCAGGTATTTCAGGCCGTAGTTAAATTCGTGGTTGCCCAGGTTGCCGACGGCATAGTCCAGCGTATTCATTGCCTTATAAACAGGATGGATCTCGCCTTTCTTCAGCCCTTTCGCCGCCATGTAGTCGCTGAGCGGGCTGCCCTGAATTAAGTCCCCGTTATCGACCAGCACGCTGTTTTTCACTTCACCGCGGGCGGCGTTGATCAAACTTGCCGTACGTACCAGTCCGAATTTTTCGACAGGCGTATCTTTGTAGTAATCGAAGTCCATCATGTTGCCGTGCAGATCGGTGGTTTCCAGAATGCGGAGATCCACCGTCGCTGCCTGAACGCTTGCCGCAATCAGCGTTGCCAGGAGCGTTGCGCTAAACTTAATCATCTGAGGAGTCCTTTTTTCGATCCAAGCCACAAAAGAGTATGTATGTAGTATTTGTTGCTTACAGAAGTGTGAATGCTGCCAGAAAAAAGAACGCTGAAACCAGAATTGCTTCACAGATAGCGGAATTGTTCACATTACGATATAACTAAAACAATAAGTTATGCCCACTGCGTTAACGAAGAGGTGGAGAATGTTAGATCAAATTTGTCAGCTCGCACGGGATGCGGGTGATGCCATTATGCAGGTGTACGACGGTGCGAAACCGATGGATGTTGTCAGCAAAGCGGACGACTCCCCGGTGACAGCGGCGGATATCGCGGCGCATACGGTGATCCTGAAAGGTTTGCAGACCCTGACGCCGGATATTCCGGTCCTTTCTGAAGAAGCGCCCCAGGGCTGGGACGAACGTCAGCACTGGCAGCGTTACTGGCTGGTGGACCCGCTGGACGGCACGAAAGAGTTCATCAAGCGTAACGGTGAATTTACCGTGAATATCGCCCTGATTGAAAAAGGAAAGGCGGTGCTTGGCGTGGTTTATGCCCCGGTGATGAAGGTGATGTACAGCGCGGCGGAAGGTAAAGCCTGGAAGGAAGAGTGCGGCGTGCGTAAGCAGATCCAGGTGCGAGATGCCCGTCCTCCGCTGGTGGTGATCAGCCGCTCGCACAGCGACAGCGAGCTGGAGGAGTACCTGCAACAGCTGGGGGAACACCAGACGACGTCGATCGGCTCGTCGCTGAAGTTCTGTCTGGTGGCGGAAGGGCAGGCGCAGTTGTACCCCCGTTTCGGGCCGACGAACGTCTGGGATACGGCGGCAGGGCATGCGGTGGCTGCGGCCGCAGGCGCGCATGTGCATGACTGGCAGGGTAAGCCACTGGACTACACCCCGCGCGAGTCATTCCTCAACCCTGGCTTCAGGGTGTCACTTTACTGAGCCAGTAGCTTATGCAGCAGGGCTACTACCTGCTGCACCTCATCCTGCGTCAGCGCACCGTCTTTAACCCACTGTACGCGACCGTTTTTGTCCAGCACAACAATCGCTGAACTCTCTTCTTCCAGCTGCCACGCCTTACGCGTCACGCCGTTGCTGTCGACAATAAACTGCGACCAGGGATAGAGCTTCTTATTGCTCTCAAGGCTTGAGCGCACAAACATCCCGGAGCCGGGAATCGCGTCGTCGGTATTCACGATGGTGGTGGTCTGGTAGCGATCGTGCGGGAGTTTTGCGGCCTTGATCGCTTCCACGAGGGTGGCGTTTTTCTCTTTAGCGGATGTACGTCCGGCAATATGCTGTACAACTCTCACTTTGCCCGCAAGCTGCGCGCTATTCCAGGCTTTATAGCTAAACTTATCATTGTCGAGAATCAATTCTCCCCGGTCAGCAATGCCGACCGGCGGGACACGTTGTCCTTTTTCAAGGTTGTGTGCGGAAGCCATCAGCGGCAGCAACAGGCAAGCTGCTGCCAGGAGGTTACGTAGGGTCATGGTGTTTCCTTATTGTGAGCAGGTGATCCGACCACTTGGTCATGCGCTTTTAATCATAAGTGCGATCAATGGGCTTTTCCCGCAATCCCGATGCCAGTTTGCGGGCGAACGCACATATCAACGCAAAAACGACGGCATATACTGCTCTGTATCACGCTTTGCAAAGATTATTCTGAATAATTGTAATCAAACGGTAAATAAACTTATGCACACTGGGTAAGTACGAGGTTCTGGTCTATAGTCATTGGGCATCAAAATTTGCGCTCAGGACAGTCGGGCCGATTGTGGCACCGCAAGGGCGTATGATTCGCAGGAGATACAAGAATGAAAATTTTCCAACGCTACAACCCGCTTCAGGTGGCGAAGTACGTGAAGATCCTGTTCCGTGGACGGTTGTATATCAAGGATGTTGGCGCTTTTGAGTTCGATAAGGGCAAAATCCTTATCCCGAAAGTGAAGGACAAACAGCACTTGTCTGTGATGTCCGAAGTCAACCGTCAGGTTATGCGTCTGCAAACTGAGATGGCTTAACCAACGTGCTATGCAGTAGTAGTTAAAAAGACGGCTCCCGATGGGAGCCGTTGATGTTTGTAGGGCCAGTCCAGAGACATACCCTGAAGCAGATAGTTTTAACATGGCGTTATTTGTATTAACGTGCATAACCATGAATTGATGAAGTTTTTCTTAAAATCTTTTTCAGTGCTAAAAATTGATATAAAACATTAAAAACTTGGATCACTAGTGGTCTTATTATCCATGGCATAAACAATACCCCTATGCTTTTTATAAGCGAGTTGTAAAGAGGTCAGCTTTAACTGTTGGCTGAGAAGGGAAGCCGTTACGCATGGAAAATAAATGGAATAATTATGCATCGAGATCTGGTTTTTAAAAATAAGAATATATTTGTGTTATTTATGTTAGCTACCATAGGATATGGGATTTGGCGCATGCTTGGTGACTTTTTTTACCTTGAGAAGACTATAGTTTATCGGCATGCCGTAGCTGATAAGTCTATGTTGTATATCACGGAAAGCAGCGCGGGTGCGACGACTTCTTTCGTATATAAATATTATCTTTACACGGCACAAAAGACCGATGAGGTTTTTTTAGAAGACATTAAAAATGGTTATGAACCTTTCCTTGTCACCACCGATCCTGGCGTGAAAGTTAGCATTGAAGACAGAACGATTTTTCTTAAAGTAAGCGGGGATATTTTTAAATTTAATAATATCGCAGGCTCTGCCTTTATTTATCTCAATTCGTCCCCCTTCTAAGGACTTAAAAATTATTTAAATTACATAAACGGCAGCTTCCGTTTTAAAACAAAAAGGGCAGCTCACCGCTGCCCTTCATAAATTACGCTGACACCTTATCTTCCGCGTCTGGCAGCTTCGGTACCAGCACGGTCGGTTTACTATCAATGCGCGTTACCAGCAGCTGGTCGATGCGGTAGTTATCAATATCCACCACTTCAAACTTGAAGCCAGAGAATTTCACCGAGTCGGTACGTTTCGGGATCTTACGCAGCATAAACATCATAAAGCCGCCGATGGTCTCGTAGTTTCCGGACTGCGGGAACTCGTCGATGTCGAGCACGCGCATGACATCTTCAATCGGCGTACCACCATCGATCAGCCATGAGTTCTCATCACGCTGCACAATTTGCTCTTCCAGCCCCTGGCCGACCAGGTCGCCCATCAGCGTCGTCATGACGTCGTTGAGGGTGATAATGCCCACCACCAGCGCATATTCGTTCATGATCACCGCGAAGTCTTCACCGGCGGTTTTGAAACTTTCCAGCGCTTCGGAGAGCGTCAGGGTGTCCGGCACAATCAGGGTGTTACGGATCTGCACGCCGCTGTTCAGTGCCAGGCTCTGGTTTGCCAGCACGCGGTTCAGCAGGTCTTTGGAGTCCACATAGCCGATGATATGGTCGATATCTTCGTTACAGACCAGGAACTTGGAGTGCGGATGCTGCGCCACTTTGGTCTTCAGGCTCTGCTCGTCTTCATGCAGATCGAACCAGATGATGTTCTCACGGCCGGTCATGGAGGACGGCACGGTACGGGATTCCAGTTCGAAAACGTTCTCGATCAGCTCGTGCTCCTGCTTGCGCAGCACGCCTGCCAGCGCCCCGGCTTCCACCACCGCATAAATATCGTCGGAGGTGATGTCGTCTTTACGCACCATCGGCAGCTTGAAGATGCGGAAAATGACGTTCGCCAGGCCGTTGAAGAACCACACCAGCGGACGGAAGACATACAGGCAGAAGCGCATCGGGTTGATGATACGCAAAGCCACAGCTTCTGGCGCAATCATACCGATGCGTTTCGGGGTCAGGTCCGCGAATAGAATGAACAAACCGGTGACCAGCGAGAAGGAGAGGATGAAGCTCAACTGCTCGGCCAGCTCTGCGGACATGTACTTTACAAACAGGCTATAAAACGCCGGAGAAAATGCTGCATCACCCACGATACCGCCAAGAATGGCGACCGCGTTCAGGCCAATCTGCACCACGGTAAAGAACATGCCTGGGTTTTCCTGCATTTTCAGAATGCGTGATGCGTTGATGTTGCCCTCGTCGGCAAGCAGCTTCAGTTTGATTTTACGGGAGGCAGCCAGCGAGATCTCCGATATCGAGAAAAATGCACTGACGGCAATAAGACAAAGTATTACTAAAATACTGTTTAACATAGTTTATCCGGCTTCTCGCCAGATCCTCAGAAGGGGAGTTGATACCATTCGTGTGAAGACACATTGAACTCAGCTCGTAGCGTTGAGCCGATTATTTCAGCGGTAGTATAGCGTAAAGGCGTGTAAATCTGCCAGAGGTCACGTTTTCGGCAAAAAGTGGCCGGATGAAAAGGCAGTGAGTGGTTAAGTAATGAACTGACACTTTTGCTTACAGGCGCGCCACGCGGCTCGCGTGGCGCTGATGCAGTAATCAGTCCTGCTGTGGAGGCAGACAGACGCCGATGCCGCCAATGCCGCAGTAGCCGTACGGATTTTTATGCAGGTACTGCTGGTGGTCGTCTTCGGCATAGTAGAACGGTTTCGCAGTAGCGATTTCCGTCGTGACCTGACGTTTATCACCGGCTGCCTGCATCGCTTCCTGGAAACGCGTCAGGCTGGCGTGGGCCGCAGCCTCCTGCTCAGGGGTGAGCGGATAGATGGCCGAGCGGTATTGGGTGCCGTGATCGTTACCCTGACGCATGCCCTGCGCCGGGTCATGGTTTTCCCAGAACACCTGGAGCAACTGTTCATAGCTGATGACGCTCGGGTCATACACCACACGCACCGCTTCAGCATGACCGGTCTCACCGGAACAGACTTCGCGGTAGGTTGGGTTAGGCGTATATCCTCCGGTGTAGCCCGCAGCGGTGCTGTACACGCCCGGCAGTTGCCAGAACAGGCGTTCTACGCCCCAGAAGCAGCCCATGGCAAACAGGGCGATCTCCATTCCATCAGGAACGTTTGTCATTGAATGGTTGTTTACGGCGTGTAATGTCGCCACTGGCATAGGGGTGTTGCGTCCCGGTAACGCATCGGCTTGTGATACCAGATGCTTTTTATCAAATAAACTCACGGTGGGGCCTCCGGGGTAGCGTTGTTTCGGTTAAGGTTGTCACGAAGCGTTTAATTGAACACAATAAATGCGATGAATGAGTCTAGATTTAATCATAAGAAATATTTGGGTGTTAGGCCCTTTTTCAACCCGTAATTTGGGTTTTTGGCTTTCAGGCCGTATTTTGCCGCGGAGCGGCACTGCATTTGCTTCCAGGGTGGAAACAGGGATATTCAGGAGAAAACGTGACAAAGATCCGCCAGTTATGTTTAGTCAGTTTAATGCTGACAAGCGGGATTGCCAGCGCGGCGAATGTCCGTTTGCAGGTTGAGGGGTTATCCGGGGCGCTGGAAAAAAACGTGCGTGCGCAGCTTTCCACCATCCAGAGCGATGAAGTCACGCCGGATCGGCGTTTTCGCGCGCGCGTGGATGACGCCATTCGCGAAGGCTTAAAGGCGTTGGGGTACTACGAACCCACCATTGATTTCGATTTACGGCCGCCGCCGGCTAAAGGACGTCAGGTGTTGATTGCCCGCGTCTCGCCGGGAGAACCCGTCCTGATTGGCGGCACGAACGTGGTGCTGCGCGGCGGTGCACGCACGGATCGTGACTACCTGGATCTGCTCAGCAACCGCCCGAAAGTGGGCACCGTGCTTAATCACGGGGATTACGATCGCTTTAAAAAATCCTTAACCAGCGTTTCGCTGCGCAAAGGCTACTTTGACAGCCAGTTCAACAAAAGCCAGCTGGGCGTTGCGCTTGAACGACGTCAGGCATTCTGGGATATCGATTACGACAGCGGCGAGCGCTATCGGTTTGGCGATGTAACCTTTGAGGGATCGCAAATCCGTGATGAGTATCTGCAAAACCTGGTGCCGTTCAAAAAGGGCGACTACTACCAGTCCAGCGACCTGGGCGAGCTGAACCGTCGTTTATCTGCCACCGGCTGGTTTAACTCCGTGGTGGTGGCACCGCAATTTGATAAATCCCGTAAAACGAAAGTGTTACCGCTGCATGGCGTGGTCTCACCGCGCACCGAGAACACCATTGAGACCGGTGTCGGCTACTCCACGGACGTCGGCCCGCGCGTGAAAGCCTCGTGGAAAAAACCGTGGATGAACTCCTACGGTCACAGCCTGACCACCAGCCTCAGCCTGTCTGCGCCTGAACAGCAGCTGGACTTCAGCTATAAAATGCCGCTGCTGAAAAATCCGCTTGAGCAATACTACCTCGTGCAGGGCGGCTTTAAGCGTACCGATTTGAACGATACCGAACAGGATTCGACGACGCTTGCGGTATCACGCTTCTGGGATCTCTCCAGCGGCTGGCAGCGCGCCATTAACCTGCGCTGGAGCCTTGACCACTTTACTCAGGCAAACGTCACCAACACCACCATGCTGCTTTATCCGGGCGTGATGATCAGCCGTACCCGCTCGCGCGGTGGCCTGATGCCGACCTGGGGCGATTCACAGCGCTACTCCATCGATTATTCCAACTCCGCCTGGGGCTCAGACGTGGATTTCTCCGTCGTGCAGGCGCAAAACGTCTGGATCCGTACCCTCTACGACAAGCACCGCTTTGTGGTTCGCGGCAACCTGGGCTGGATCGAAACCGGTGACTTCGAACGCGTTCCGCCAGATCTGCGTTTCTTCGCCGGGGGCGACCGCAGCATTCGCGGATATAAGTACAAATCGATCTCACCTGAAAACGAGAAAGGCCAATTGACCGGGGCCTCTAAACTGGCGACCGGCTCGCTGGAGTATCAGTACAACGTCAGCGGCAAATGGTGGGGCGCCATGTTTGTCGACAGCGGCGAGGCGGTGAACGACATCCGCCGCAGCGATTTCAAAACCGGCGCGGGTGTGGGCGTGCGCTGGCAGTCACCGGTCGGGCCGATCAAGCTCGATTTCGCCGTTCCGGTGGGCGACAAAGAAGAACACGGTTTACAGTTTTACATCGGTCTGGGGCCTGAATTATGAGTTTATGGAAGAAGATAAGCCTCGGAGTGCTGATTTTTATCGTATTACTGCTCGGCACGGTGGCATTTCTGGTGGGTACCACCACGGGCCTGCATCTGCTGTTTAACGCCGCGAACCGCTGGGTGCCAGGGCTGGAAATCGGCCAGGTGATGGGCGGCTGGCGCGATCTGCGCCTGAAGAATATTCGTTATGAACAGCCCGGCGTGGCGGTGAACGCGGGCGAATTTCATCTGGCGGTAAAGCTCGGCTGCCTGCGGGACAGCCAGCTTTGCGTAAACGATCTGTCGCTAAAAGATGTGAACGTGGCGATAGACTCCAAAAAAATGCCGAAGTCTGAGCCTGTCGAGGAAGAGGACAGCGGCCCGCTGAATCTCTCCACGCCGTACCCGATTGCGCTCTACCGGGTCGCGCTGGATAACGTCAATATCAAAATCGACGACACGACGGTATCCGTGATGGATTTCACCTCCGGTCTGCGCTGGCAGGAGAAAAACCTCACCCTGACCCCAACCTCCCTGCAAGGGCTGCTGATTGCGCTGCCGAAGGTGGCCGACGTGGCGCAGGAAGAGATCGTCGAGCCGAAGATCCAGAACCCGCAGCCGGAAGAAAAACCGCTGGGTGAAACGCTGAAAGATCTCTTCTCGAAACCGGTTCTGCCGGAGATGACCGACGTGCATCTGCCGCTGAACCTCAATATTGAAGAGTTTAAAGGCGAGCAGTTGCGTCTGACCGGCGATACCGATCTGACGGTCTTCAACATGCTGCTTAAAGTCAGCAGTATCGAGGGCAACATGAAGCTCGACGCGCTGGATATCGATACCAACCAGGGGTCGGTAAACGCCTCAGGCAATGCGCTGCTGCGCGATAACTGGCCGGTAGATATTACCCTTAACAGCGCCCTGAACATCGATCCGCTGAAAGGCGAGAAGGTGAAGGTGAAAGTCGGCGGCGCGCTGCGCGAGAAGCTGGAGTTCGGCGTGAACCTCTCCGGCCCTGTGGATATGGTACTGCGCGGGCAAACCCAGCTGGCAGAGGCCGGTCTACCGCTCAACCTTGAGATTGTCAGCAAGCAGCTTTACTGGCCGTTCACCGGTGAAAAGCAGTTCCAGGCCGACGATCTAAAGCTGAAGCTGAGTGGCAAAATGACCGACTACACGCTGTCGTTCCGCACGGCAGTGAGGGGGCAGGGGGTACCGCCCGCCGATATTACTCTGGATGCGAAGGGTAACGAGTTGCAGGTTAACCTCGACAAGCTGACCGTGGCGGCGCTGGAAGGGAAAACCGAGCTGACCGCGCTGCTCGACTGGCAGCAGGCGATCAGCTGGCGCGGCGAGCTGAAGCTGACCGGGATCAACACCGCTAAAGAAGTCCCGGACTGGCCGTCAAAACTGAATGGTCTGATCAAAACCCGCGGTAGCCTGTACGGTGGCACCTGGCAGATGGACGTGCCGGAACTCAAGCTCACCGGTAATGTGAAGCAGAACAAAGTCAACGTAGAGGGCTCGCTTAAGGGCAACAGCTATCTCCAGTGGGTGATCCCGGGCCTGCACGTGGCGCTGGGCCGCAACACGGCAGATATCAAAGGCGAGCTGGGGGTGAAAGATCTCGATCTGGATGCCACCATCGACGCGCCAAATCTCGATAACGCCCTGCCGGGTCTTGGCGGGACGGCGAAGGGGTTAGTGAAGGTTCGCGGTACAGTGGAGGCGCCGCAGCTGCTGGCGGACATCACCGCCAATAACCTGCGCTGGCAGGAACTTTCCATTGCCCGCGTGCGCGTCGAAGGGGATGTGAAATCCACCGATCAGATCGGCGGAAACCTGGACCTGCGCGTGGAGCGTATCTCCCAGCCGGACGTGAACATCAGTCTGGTCACGCTGGCGGCAAAAGGTAACGAAAAGCAGCACGATCTCCAGCTGCGCGTGCAGGGCGAGCCGGTCTCCGGGCAGCTGCACCTGACGGGCAGTTTTGACCGCCAGGCAACGCGCTGGAAGGGCGTGCTGGATAACACCCGCTTCAGCACGCCGGTCGGCCCGCTGGTGCTGTCCCGATCCATCGCGCTGGACTACCGCAATGCGGAGCAAAAGATCAGCATTGGGCCACACTGCTGGACCAACCCGAATGCTGAGCTGTGCGTGCCGCAGACCATTGATGCGGGCGCGGAAGGACGCGCGCAGATCAACCTCAACCGTTTTGACCTGGCGATGCTGAAACCGTTTATGCCGGAAACCACCCAGGCCAGCGGGGTCTTCAGCGGTAAAGCGGACGTCGCGTGGGACACCACCAAAGAGGGACTGCCGCAGGGCAGCGTTACCCTCTCCGGGCGTAACGTGAAGGTGACGCAGGAGGTCAATGACGCGCCGCTGCCGGTGGCGTTCGACACCCTGAATGTGAACGCTGACCTGCGTAACAATCGTGCGGAACTGGGATGGCTTATTCGTCTGACCAACAACGGTCAGCTTGACGGACAGGTGCAAATTACCGATCCGCAAGGGCGGCGCAATCTCGGCGGCAACGTCAATATTCGCAACTTCAACCTGGCGATGGTGAATCCGATTTTCTCGCGGGGAGAAAAGGCGGCGGGGATGCTCAGCGCCAACCTGCGTCTGGCGGGGGATGCGCAAAGCCCGCAGCTGTTTGGCCAAATGCGGTTAAATGGCGTGGACATTGACGGTAACTTTATGCCGTTCGATATGCAGCCAAGCCAGCTGACGATGAACTTTAACGGCCAAAGCTCAACCCTCAGTGGCTCAGTGCTGACACAGCAGGGACAAATCAACCTGACTGGTGACGCAGACTGGAGCCAGCTCGACAACTGGCGCGCCCGTATTGCGGCCAAGGGCAGCAGGGTGCGTATCACGGTACCGCCGATGGTGCGCCTGGACGTGTCGCCAGACGTGGTCTTTGAGGCAACGCCGAGTCTCTTCACCCTGGACGGCCGCGTCGACGTGCCCTGGGCGCGCATCGTGGTTCACGAAGTGCCGGAAAGCGCGGTTGGCGTCTCCAGTGATGAAGTTATGCTCAATGAAAATCTGAAACCTGTTGAACAGAAGAGCGCTGGCATACCGATCAATAGTAATCTTATTGTGCACGTGGGAAATAACGTGCGTTTGGACGCGTTTGGGCTGAAGGCGAGACTCACGGGTGACCTGAAGGTGGCGCAGGATCAACAGGGGCTTGGCCTCAATGGACAAATCAATATTCCTGAAGGGCGCTTCCATGCCTACGGTCAGGATTTGATTGTGCGTAAAGGTGAGCTGCTGTTCTCCGGTCCACCGGATCAGCCGGTCCTGAATATCGAAGCGATCCGTAACCCGGAAGCCACCGAAGATGATGTGATTGCGGGCGTGCGCGTGACGGGCTCTGCCGACGAACCTAAGGCAGAGATCTTCTCTGACCCGGCCATGTCGCAACAGGAAGCGCTCTCTTACCTGCTGCGCGGACAGGGTCTGGATAGCCAGCAGGGCGATGGTGCGGCAATGACGTCAATGTTAGTCGGTCTGGGGGTTGCACAAAGTGGTCAGGTTGTGGGTAAAATCGGCGAGACGTTTGGCGTAAGCAATCTGGCGCTGGACACTCAGGGCGTGGGTGACTCTTCGCAGGTAGTGGTCAGCGGCTATGTACTGCCGGGTCTACAGGTAAAATATGGCGTGGGGATCTTTGACTCACTGGCTACACTCACGTTACGTTACCGCCTGATGCCTAAGCTATATCTGGAAGCAGTGTCCGGCGTAGACCAGGCACTTGATCTGCTCTATCAGTTTGAGTTTTAGCAATGCGAATATTTGTTTACGGCAGTTTACGAACCAAGCAAGGCAACAGCCACTGGATGACCAACGCCCAGTTGCTGGGAAATTACACAATCGAAAACTATCAGCTGTACAGTCTGGGCCACTATCCAGGCGCGGTTCCGGGGAACGGAACGGTACAGGGTGAAGTTTATCGTATTGATAATGCTACGCTGGCCGAACTTGATGCCTTGCGCACCAGGGGCGGTGAATACGCTCGCCAGTTGATCCAGACGCCTTACGGCAGTGCATGGATGTACGTGTACCAACGTTCGGTCGACGGGTTAACGCTGATTGAAAGCGGTAACTGGTTAGACAGAGACCAGTTCTGAAAAACGACAACGCCACCGTAAGGTGGCGTTGTTTTTTGTTCAATCAGCTTTGTTCTGTATCCTTGCGCCGGGTTAAAAACAAAGGAATGAACAGCATGATGTACGGGGCGATAAGCCATAACAAACACAAGGAGCGTGAACGGCCATAGTAGTTTATGCACCGCGTATTGCTTGAAATGACGGGCAGAAAGAACAGTAAAAACAGCAGAATCGCATAATCGCTTCGATAAGGGATCCATAAGTAAAACATAAACCAGGCAAGCTGGAACGTCATGATGCAGAGATACTGCCCTTTGCTGTCTTTGCCATAGCAATCAAACGCCTTTATGTAGCCCATCTTTATGCTTTGAAGAAAGAAACTTAGCATGTATTACGCTCACGATCGCGACGGTCAGGAGAGTGCTCGTCAGCAACGCCCCTAAAAAATAGCTGTGGGTGATGTCAGTAGCACCAGAGCCTAAAGTATGCAATTTACTATAACCTCTATCTACTGCAACAAAAAGAGTATATAGCCCAATATTAATACAGAACTGAAGCAGACATGAAACTACAATATTTTTGGGGATTCTCTTTAATATAATGAGTAACACGTAAATAATACATGCTGAAAGGGCGAAGTAGAGCCCGTTAAATAAACTGGATACTAATGAGGGGGTTGTTTCGTTAAATATTAAATCATTGGTCCCATAATACCATGCCAGGTATTCAATATACGTGCTTCTGCCGAAGATAAACGCGGCAATGATAAGGATGGTTAAACTTACTAAATGACTTTTTTTACTCATAGTTTTGCTCCTTTTGAGAGCAGCTCTTTCATTGTCTTACTGGCTTCTAGCTGATCTTTGATTATGGCAAGATCACGCGTATTATGGTTATATTTTGCAATAGCGGTTGGTGTACCTTTTCCACCATTATCCATAAAAAAGATAATATCCTTACGACCATAAAGGAGAACATGTGGAATGGGATCTCGACCATAACTCACCGCCTGTGGCAGGGAGTGGATAGACTCTGTAGTGAGGAACCGAGGAATATTCTCAAGTTCAATATTGCCTAACGGCGTTGTGGCAACAAGGGAGCCGATAAAATCGGTTGTATACACTAGCGTATCTGTATCTTTAGTCGTGACTTTTGAACCCGTAAGGTATTTTATCTGTTGCCAAAGGGTAATATCTTTTGGGGTAACTTTAACCCCATCCATGAACATGTCTTGCTTACGTTTTAGCTGAATGACAGTACGGTGCACCTGCGTTAAAGAGGGGCTTATTTCTCCAAAGGAAGGCATAAGGCCATCGCGGGAATACAGCCTTTCAATAATAAAATAAATTCCAGTTGGGCGGGCTACATCAATGTTAATGGATGACATATGAATCCAATAATAAATGGGGATTAATGTTCATCATGACAGTATGTTGTGAACAGCCAAGCTATTCAACTACTCCCACCATAATTAATAGGGATATTTTTTTCATTTTTGAATGCCTCGCCCAAAATGAATGAGATTCTTCTTAAAAATCATCTGTAGGGCTTTTAACCAGAGAAAAAAAAAGCCCCGACGCGCGGGGCTT
This sequence comes from Enterobacter sp. CM29, assembly GCF_013179605.1. Taxonomy (NCBI): domain Bacteria; kingdom Pseudomonadati; phylum Pseudomonadota; class Gammaproteobacteria; order Enterobacterales; family Enterobacteriaceae; genus Enterobacter; species Enterobacter sp. CM29. Next base: position 18,173 of record NZ_JABMCU010000081.1, read on the forward strand.
AGTATCAGCAGTAAGAATTACTTCTTAGCTGCACGTTCGAAAGAGGCGATGATTTCTGCTTTCGCCGCTTCTGCGTTATCCCAGCCTTCAACTTTAACCCATTTGCCTTTTTCGAGATCTTTGTAGTGCTCGAAGAAGTGGGCGATCTGCGCTTTCAGCAGCTCTGGCAGGTCGTTCACATCTTTAATGTGATCGTATTCTTTGCTCAGTTTGGTGTGCGGTACGGCAACCAGTTTCGCATCTTCACCCGCTTCGTCGGTCATTTTCAGCACGCCAACAGGACGGCAGCGAATGACGGAGCCTGGCTGCAATGGGTATGGCGTTGGGACCAGTACGTCAACCGGATCACCGTCCAGAGACAGAGTGTGGTTGATGTAGCCGTAGTTGCACGGATAGAACATGGCGGTAGACATGAAACGGTCAACGAACAGCGCACCGGTGTCTTTGTCGATTTCGTATTTGATTGGATCTGCGTTGGCCGGGATTTCGATCACAACGTAGATGTCTTCTGGCAGTTCTTTACCCGCAGGGACGTTGAGTAAGCTCATGTCGGTGTCCTTTAAAATGGATGGTAAACAAGTGGCAGGTATTATAGC
>NZ_JABMCU010000082.1:0-18746 GCF_013179605.1 Enterobacter sp. CM29
GGTGAACCGCGACATTCCGTTCAACGGGCTACACTGGTTCTTCGACCACGCCGAAACCGTGTCACAGGCCAACATCGACCGCATCAAAGAACTGGGCGGCGGCATTGCCGTGCAGCACCGCATGGCCTTCCAGGGGGAATACTTCGCCGAGCGCTACGGCATCGAAGCCACCCGCCACACGCCGCCGGTGGCGAAAATGCTGGAGACTGGCGTGCCGGTGGGCTTAGGCACCGACGCCACCCGCGTGGCGAGCTATAACCCGTGGACCGCGCTCTACTGGCTGGTCTCCGGCCGCACCGTTGGCGGGATGCAGATGTACGATCACAGCGCCCGTCTGGATCGCGATACCGCCCTGATGCTCTGGACCCAGGGCAGCGCGTGGTTCTCCAGCGAGCAGAACCAGAAGGGGCAGATCAAAACGGGCCAGCTCGCGGATCTGGCGGTGCTCAGCAAAGATTACTTCCGCGTGCCGGAAGAGGAGATCAAGGGCATCGAGTCCGTCCTCACCGTGGTCAACGGCGATATCGTCTACGCCGCTGGCAGCTTTGGCCCGCTCGCGCCGCCCGCCATTCCGGTCCTGCCCGAGTGGTCCCCGGTGGTGAAGGTGCCGGGCCACTACCGCAGCGCGCCGCCGCAGGCCGCACGCGTCTGCATGAGCGCCGTCCACCACTGCAGCGGCCCGTGCGGGGTTCATAGCCACCAGCATGATTTCGCCCGCACGTCAGAGATGCCGGTGTCCGACGATAACGCTTTCTGGGGGGCGCTGGGCTGCAGCTGCTTTGCATTCTGATGAAACAAAACGACGCTTCGCCCCGGATCGATCCAGGGCTGTTTTTCCTGCGCCTGACCGGCAGCCTGCTGCTGCTTTACGTGCACGGCCTGCCGAAGGTGCTCCACTTCAGCGAAGAGCTGACGCGCATCGAAGATCCGTTTGGTTTCGGACCTTACGCGAGCCTGATCCCGGCGATCGTCGCCGAGGTCATCTGCCCGCTGTTTATCATTGCAGGGGTTTACACCCGCCTGGCGTGCCTGCCGATTATCACCGTGCTGCTGGTGGCGATGCTGGCGGTGCACCCGGACTGGTCGATTGCCGAAGGGCAGTTTGGCTGGCTGCTGCTGATTATCTTCACCACCCTCGCCCTCACCGGACCGGGCCAGTGGCGGCTGCAGCGTAAGACGACGGAGAGGTTCGCATGACCCAGGTTAACGACGTTCGCGACGCACACGTCGAGACGACGCCCGCATCGGCGGCTTCGCCCTGGCAGCCGCTGAGCCAGCCGGTGTTCCGCATGCTGTGGATCGCCACGGTGGTCTCTAACGTCGGCTCATGGATGAGCGACGTCGGCATCAACTGGAGCATGCTGACGCTCAGCGCCGATCCGCTGGATATCGCGCTGGTGCAGGCGGCCAGCAGCCTGCCGATGTTCCTCTTCGCCCTGCCGTCCGGGGTGATGGCGGACATCGTTGACCGACGAAAATACCTGCTCTTCTCCCAGCTGTGGGTGTTCATCGCCGCCGCCGGGCTGACGGTGCTCTCCTTCACCGGACACGTCACCCCTACCGTTCTGCTGGCGGCAACGTTTCTGCTGAGCGTGGGCGCGGCCATGAGCTCGCCGCCGTTTCAGGCGATTGTGCCTGACCTGGTGAGCAAGCCCGAGCTGGGTTCCGCCGTGGCGCTTAACTCGCTCGGGGTCAACATCAGCCGGGCGATTGGCCCTGCGCTGGGCGGTTTCCTGCTGTCGCTGGCAGGGCCGTGGATGGTGTTTGCGCTTAACGCGCTCTCCGTGGTCGGCGTGGCGTGGGTGCTGTGGCGCTGGCGTCCGGCGCCTTCCGTGCAGCGGCTGCCGCCGGAGCACTTCTTCTCGGCGGTGCGGTCCGGCATTCGCTACGTGCACGCCGCCCCGGTGCTGCGCAACGTGCTGGTGCGTACCGTGGCGTTCTTCGTTTTCGGCAGCGCGGGCTGGGCGTTACTGCCACTGGTGGCGCGCCACGAGCTGGGCTTAGGCCCGGCGGGCTACGGCGTGATGCTGGCGTGTATCGGCCTGGGGGCGATTGCCGGGGCGATCCTGCTGCCGCGCCTGCGCCAGCGGCTGAATGCCGATCGGCTGATGGTGGCCGCCAGCCTGACGTTTGCCCTCACCATGCTGGCGCTGGCGTTCGTGCGCCACGTCTGGCTGCTGAACCTGTTTGAGTTCTTCACCGGCTTCGCGTGGATTGCGGTGCTCTCCACCCTCAACCTTGGCGCACAGCGCAGCGCCGCCCGCTGGGTAAAAGCCCGGGCGCTGGCTGTGTATCTGACGGTGTTCTTCGGCTCGATGACCGCAGGCAGCGCCGTCTGGGGGCAGATCGCCTCGCAGTTCGGCACCCCAACCTCGCTGGTGGTTGCCACGCTGGGGATGGTGCTGGCAAGCGCGACGGCGTTCCGCTGGAAGCTGGAGAAAGATCCGAATTTAAATCTCGACCTGAGCGGGCAGCCGCTGGACGGCGTGGAGATTGAACTCCCGAACGAGCGCGGCCCGGTGCTGGTGTCGCACGAGTACATCATCGACCCACAGAACGCGAAAGCGTTTTTGCAGGCCGTGCACGAGCTACGCCGGGTGCGCCGCCGCGCCGGAGCGATGAGCTGGGCGGTGTACGAGGATATCGAACGTCCAGGGCTGTTTATCGAGACCTTCCTGATGGGTTCCTGGATTGAGCATTTGCGCCAGCAGGAACGCCACACCATGAATGACCTCCTGTTGCAGAGCCGCGTTCTGGCTTTTCATCAGGGCACAACATCACCGGCAATTCGCTATCTGGTCGCGCCGGTATAACCATAACAATCACCTGCACAGGAACACACTATGGCACTGTTTAAGGCAAAAGACGGCACGCAGATTTACTACAAAGACTGCGGCGCGGGCAAACCGATCCTCTTCAGCCACGGCTGGCCGTTGGACGGCGACATGTGGGACAGCCAGCTGAACTACCTGGCCGAGCGCGGCTTCCGCGCCATCGCCTTTGACCGTCGCGGCTTTGGGCGTTCGGATCAGCCGTGGAACGGCTATGACTACGACACCTTTGCGTCCGACATTAACGACCTGATTACTACCCTGGATCTGCGCGACGTAACGCTGGTGGGCTTCTCCATGGGCGGTGGCGACGTGACCCGCTACATCAACAACTACGGCAGCGAACGCGTGGCTGGTCTGGCGCTGCTGGGCGCGGTGACGCCAATCTTCGGTAAATCGGATACCTTCCCGCAGGGTGTGGATCAGAGCGTGTTCGACGGCATCCGTGACGGACTGCGTAAAGATCGCGCCCAGTTCATCAGCGACTTCGCCACCCCGTTCTACGGCACCAACGCCGGGCAGACCGTTTCCGCGGGTGCCCTGACGCAGACGCTGAACATCGCTCTGCTGGCGTCCCTCAAGGGCACCATCGACTGCGTGACCGCCTTCGCCGAAACCGACTTCCGCCCGGATATGGCGAAAATCGACGTGCCAACGCTGGTGATCCACGGCAGCAACGACCAGATCGTGCCGTTTGAAAGCACCGGCAAGCTGGCGGCGGAGATGATCAAAAACGCCACGCTGAAGGTGTACGACAACGCGCCGCACGGCTTCGCGCTGACCCACCAGGATCAGCTCAACGAAGATCTGCTGGCGTTTGTGAAGTCGCTGTAAGTCTGAGGGCTGACGCCAACGGCGACAGCCCCCTTTTCACCTCAACCCACCTGAACAAGCAGTGACACCATTCAGATTAATCCTATAAAATACTGACCTTTACCGCCTTTACCCGACTTCCGGAGTTTGTGATGGTTCAGGATCGCACCGCGTTAGCCCCCTTCTTTAATGAGCATATCAATAACAACAGCCGATACAGCCCTAAATGGGGGCCAGCCTATCACCAGATGGTCAAACGCGTAGCGACAGAGCGACCCGAGTTTCGTGATCAAAGCCTTATCAAGGCACTTTGGTATGAACGCTCCAACGGCGTCGCCAGCATTAAACAGGGTGGAATGTCGCAGAACGAATACAATGCGGCCCAGATTCACCTGCGGGAAATCACAACCCTGATGGCACAGGGCTGCACCCCGGCCGTATATGAAAAGGTGGTCAACAAGCTACAGGCGCTTAAGGCCAAATCCATTCTCAAGAAACAGTACTGGGCGTTGTGTCACCGGGCTTTTGCCACGCTGTACCCTGAGCGGGTTTCGAACGTGGTAAATACCAAAATGTTTTCCCGCATTTATAACTACTGTAATAACCGCTTCGGGCTTGGACTCGCCGGGAAAGGGACGTGGTTTGAAAAAAACCTGGAGCTGAAGGCGGCTCTGAACCGCGAGCTGGGCGGCCATGTAGACCCTGTCGAACTCAATATGTCGCTGTGGCATCTCTACACGCATTTCATCAAAGATAAGAGTGATATCGGCCTGGTAGGTAGCGAGTCCTGGGCCGAAGACGACGATCAGGATACGGATGAGAGCGTGGCGGATGTTCCACTGAACGTCATTCTCTATGGCCCTCCGGGGACGGGTAAAACCTATTCCACCGTTGAGCATGCCGTCCGCGCCTGTGAACCCGCTGAGTATTCCCGCCTGCTGGATGGCCTTCAGGGCAGTGATTACCGGAACGCACTTAAAGCGCTTTATGACCGGCTGGTCTCCGAACAGCGCATCCGCTTTGTCACTTTCCACCAAAGCTTTGGTTATGAAGAGTTTATTGAAGGGCTACGCGCCGATACCACCCGTGACGGTAACGTTCGCTATGACATTAAATCCGGCGTCTTTAAGCAAATCTGTGAGGATGCGGCGTTTGGTTACGCAGGTGAACAGCTGGCGCTGAACGAGGCGCTATCAAAGTTTCAAAAAGAACTGCTGAATGGCGAAGCCGCCACGCTCAAAACGACATCAGGTAAACCGTTCGGCGTCACCTATAAAAGTGAAACGAACTTCGGCATCTTCCCTTTAAACAGCAAAAAAGGGGATCTGGGGAATGGATACAACGCCTACGTGAAGGACATCAAAGCCTGGTATCAGAACAACGGGATTGATATCCACAACGAGTCGTATGTCCGGGGTATCCTCAACTATCTTCATGATAATTATAATCTTCCCGTCACACCGAAAAAAAATGCACCGGCAAAACGCCAGAACTACGTGCTGATTGTTGACGAGATTAACCGTGGCAATATCTCCAAAATTTTCGGAGAGCTCATCACCTTAATTGAGAAATCCAAGCGCATGGGTGAACCCGAGGCCCTGAGCGTGACGCTACCCTATTCGGGCGAAAAATTCAGCGTGCCAAACAACCTGTTCCTGGTCGGCACCATGAATACCGCGGACCGTTCCCTGACCGCTCTGGACACCGCCCTGCGCCGCCGCTTCGAGTTTAAGGCCATGCTGCCGAAAGCCTCCATTCTGGAAGGCCACGTCATCAAAGGTATCGATCTCAAACGGCTACTGCAGATGCTCAATGAACGCATTGAGGCGCTGTACGATAGCGAGCACACGCTCGGGCACGCTTTTTTCATACCGGTAATTGAGACGGAGGACGATGACATTGCTTTCGCCCGTCTGCAGCGGGTGATGAAAAATAAAGTACTGCCGCTGCTGGAGGAGTACTTTTACAACGACTGGCAGAAAATTCGTCTGGTCCTTGGAGATAACCAGAAGCAGGATCCCGCCCTGTGCTTCATCCGTTCGATCAAAAACGAGGGAAATATTCAGCGGCTGTTTGGAACGGATGCATCGGACGATCTGCAGGAAGAGGGAGAGCGCTATCACCTTGCAGGCGAAGACGATCCTGTCTGGAATAATGCCATCGCCTGGCGTCAGATTTACGATGCAGGTGCGCGAGGCGCGGAGAACGACGAATGACCGGGCGGCGGCAGTGGTCCACCTTTGAATACGGTTATTTGGTCAGTAAAAAGGACAGCGGCCGGGTTAAGGACGCAGTGGAGCTTCCTCCGGCCTGTTTTGCGTGGCTGGAGCAATGCTGCCTGAACGACGATGCGGAATACGACGCGCGCCTGCTGACGCTGAAAACGGTCGGGCGCGTGAAGGTGCTGCAGGTGAAAAACTATGTCGGCGTCATTGCGCTGCCGGGAGGAGCGTTCATCGAGGTGTTGCCAAAGACCGGCCATGATAACGCCCGCGAACAGCTGATGATGATGCTGCGCACGCTGAAAACCTTCCGGCACATCGCCACAACCTCCGCCAGTATTAAAACCTCGCGCATGCCGCTGATGGATATCTTTATTCATCAATTTATCCAGAGCGTCCAGGCGGTCCTGCTGCAGGGTCTTAAGCGTGACTACCTTCGCCAGCAGGAGAATCTACCGTGGATGAAGGGAAAACTGCGGGTTTCAGCACAACTGTCGACAAATAGCGTTCGCCGGGATCGCTTTCAGGTGGAGTATGACGAGTACAGTGTTGACCGACCGGAGAACCGCATTCTCAAAACGGCCATCGATACGGTTTCGCGCCTGACCCGCAACCCTCAGCTCATCCAGCAGCTTCGCCCCTTGCAGTCGGCCTTCGAAGGTATTCCTCCCGTTGTTGATACCGCTCACGCGTTCGATCTGGTTCGCCTCGACAGGCATATGCATCACTATGAACAGGCGCTGGAGTGGGCCAAATTGATCCTACACGGGGAGTCACCACTTTGTATGCAGGGTCATGCTGATGCCATATCGCTGCTCTTTCCAATGGAAGCGGTATTTGAATCCTTTGTTGCGGCGTGGATGAGGCATCATCATCATCAACGTTACCAAATTGATACCCAAGCAAAAACACACACTCTGGCTCGCTATCACACCAGGTATATGTTTAGACTCAAGCCGGATATCTGGCTTCGCCCGTATGACACGTCGAAACATTCTTCAATTATTTGCGATACGAAATGGAAAAAGATTAAGCCTCATAAACCTGGCTTTAACATTTCGCAAAGCGATCTTTACCAGATGCTGGCCTACGGAACGAAATATCTCGATAGCCGCGGCGATATGATCCTGATCTACCCGCAGCATGACGGTTTTAGCGATGCGCTTCCCCATCCCTTCGAACTTCATAAGCCGGACAGCCATGCGCTACGTTTGTGGATCGTCCCTTTTACCATCGGAACCAGTATTCAGAGCTCGATACTCCACCTCCCCGAGTCCCTGAAGCTGCGGAATTAGAAGCAGACGCCTGCAAAGCAGGCGTCTGAAGCGATTAATTGACCGATACCGGGCGGGTCAACGCCTCATCCACGATGCCATTCTGCTCGCTCCCCCGCCTGCGTTCTGCCAGCAGCCGACACACTTCCGCATGCTTCTCCTCGGTAAAGGTAAAGCGCGACATAAAGCCCATGCGGATCAGCGACCCAATCGCCGGCAACAAACAAATGCCGAAGAACAGCCCCGACAGCACGCTGTCGCTCTGTGACTGCGCCTGCGGCACATAGTTGATCATCGTCAGAAACACGCCGATTAACCCGCCGCCCACCGCCACCGACATCTTGCCGGTAAAGGTCTGCCCGGAGAAGGTGATCGCCGCGCAGCGCTTGTGGGTGTGGTATTCCGCATACTCGATGGTGTCGGCAATCATCGACGAGGTGAGGATGTTGGTCATCATCACGAACAGCGTGCTCAGGCCGAGCAGGATAAACAGCAGCGCCGTGTGCTGATAGCCCGTGAACCACATCACCACGCGCACCGCCACGTCCAGCCCGCAGAGGATCATAAACAGCTTCCGCTTCTGCATCCGGCGCGTCAGCAGCGGGGCGACCAGGCACAGCACCGCCGCCACTATCCCCATCACGCCAATTGCCATTTGCAGGCTGCCGTCGCCCATGTTGTTGATAAAGAAGTAGATATAGAGTCCGCCCGCCACGTTATGGAACACGCAGAAAAAGAACGACAGCAGGACGATAAACAGCGGCTTGTTCTGGCGCAGGTTGTGGAAGGTGTCGCGCATCGTCACCTTTTCCGGGCTGGGCGGGACGCGCTCTTTGATCTGCATAAAGCCGTTGAGCATCAGCGGCAGGCCCACCAGCATCATCACCAGCGCCGCCATAAAGTAGCCTTTATCGTTGCTGTACTGGGCAAAGAACGCCGCCAGCTTCGGGAAGAAGATGTTGGCGCAGGCAATCCCGGCGTTTACCCCGAGCATTGCCGCCGTCACCGCGCGGGTGCGCTGGCCGGAGTCATTGGTCATCACCGACGACATCGACCAGAACGGGATATCGGAGATGGCGTACAGCGTCCCCCACAGGATATACGTCACCCCGGCGTAGAGGATTTTGGTGGTCATGTCCGCTTCGATTTTATAGAACGCCAGCAGCGTGACGCCGGTAATCAGCAGCGGCGCAATCAGTAAAAAGTGGCGAAACTTGCCAAACCGGCTGTTAATGGTGTCCATAATGCTGGCAAACAGCGGATCGTGAACCGCGTCCCACGCGCGGGCAATCAGGAAGATGGTACTTGCCGCCAGCGCCGAGATCCCCAGCACGTCGGTGTAAAAATAGTTTATAAACGAACCCACTAAACCAAAGCTAAAACACTGACCTAAACCATAGCCAAAGTAGGACCATAACTCGCGAGACGGTATTTTCATTGTCATTGCCATAGTGCGTACCTGGTTGCCCGGCGACAGCGCGCCGGGTCGTTATTATTAGCCCTGCGGATCCGGGGCGATATTGCGCAGCTTCTTCATCAGCGCGATTTCAGCGCGTGAAAACGGGATACCGTTCTCCTCGAACACGTCGTGGAACCACAGGCGGCAGTAGTCCGTGGACTCCTTCATCACCACCGGCCACGGCAGCCAGGTCTGGGTTTTACCGCGCACCAGCCCCCACTGATACGGCGCGACCTTTGCCATGTACATCAGCGGGAGCTGCTCTTCGATGGTGCCGCCCACGTGACGCGCCAGCCATTCGGTGCAGAAGATTGGGCGGCCCAGCGCCTGAAGTTGCTGGATAATCGCCGTCATGCGCCCGGTATTGGTGTAGGCGTGATAGCTCACCACGTCCGACAGTTCCAGCGCGGTCTGGTCCAGCGGGTGCTGATAAAACGTCTCGCCCTCCTCTTCCGCCGGCAGACGCCACGCGCAGACGGTGAGCGGCTGGGTCGGATCTTCCTTACGCACCCAGCGGAACGCCAGCTTCATCAACTCGTGCGCGCAGGTCTCCAGCTTCTCGTCGTACAGCACCTCTTCCGTGCCCGTCGCGAAAATGCCGCGGTTTCCCGGCTCGTTATACAGATCCCACAGCAATACGCGCTTATCCTCGCGGAACTGGCGCACAACGTCGCGGATATAGCGCTCAATCTGTGGCCAGCAGTCTCGATCGCACACCTTGTCGCGCCCCGGGCTCGCCGCCGCCTGGCTGTTGTGTTTGCCCGGTACGGGCGGCTTTTGCGGGCCGAGGTACGGCTCGTCGCCGGAGAAACCGCAGTCGTCCATCAGGGTCAGCATGGTGCTGAACCCGTTGTCGTCGGCAATCGTCAAAAAGCGGTCGATGCGCGCCATCAGCCCGTCACGGTCGTGCTCCCAGACGATGAACGGCAGGTTGATGCGCAGGGTGTTATAGCCCGCGTCCGCCGCCCAGCCCAGCTCGCGGTCGATAGTGGCGGGATCGAAGGTCTCTTCCTGCCAGATATCGGTCCAGTTCACCGCTGTCGACGGCAGATAGTTGAACCCGCACAGCCAGCCTTTTTGCTGATACCACGCCTGTGCCTGTTCTTTACTCCACTGCTCTTTCATTACGCATCCTCTTGCTGATAATGTTTAGCTAATAAATATTAGCTGCGGGATAAATGCGCAAATCGCGGTGCAAAGAAAAGCAACGCCTCTCACAAAGTTCACGCTTCGATGAATGAGAAACGTGATCGGCGGCGCTAAAGCGTGCGGTTAGGGTATGATGCAAATTCGCGAAAGGGAGAGGACGGATGAAGCGAAAAACGAAAGTGACGATGAACGATATTGCGCGGGCGGCGGGCGTGTCGCAGGCGACGGTATCGCTGGTGCTTAACCAGTCCCGCAACATCAAGCTCAGCGACGACACCCGCCAGCGGGTGATTAGCGTCGCTACCGAGCTCGGCTACGACCGTCTTCCTGCCATTCACGCTCCGCGCAACCAGGAGGAGATCGCCCTGCTGGTCAGCTCGTTGCAGAGCTTCGACCCGTTTATCGACGCCATCAGCCAGGCGCGGGAAGCGGCGTGGCGCAACGAGACGCTGCTCACCGTCTACGACTACGGCGACGACGTGGAGCTGGCCCTGAACATCATCCGCCAGCTGGACAAGCGCAACTGCATCGGGATTATTCTTGCCTCTCCGGTCACGAACGTCGTCGATATGACGCCATTTCAGGACTGTACCCGCATCCCGCTGGTGCTGCTCAACCAGCGCGACCCCGGCTCGCCGCTGCTGCCGTCGTTTATCCCGGACGACTACGCCAACGCTTTCCAGGTGACTAAACACCTCATCGCCTGCGGCGCCAGCCGTATCGCCCACATCACCGGCGAGAGCTGGATGGAGGCCTCGCGCCAGCGTCTGGCGGGCTACCAGGCGGCATTGAAGCAGGCCGGTTTAACGTGTGACGAGAGCCTGGTGCGCCAGACCAACTGGCAGTTCAGCGAGTCCTTTACCGCCACCACGTCCCTGCTGGAACTGACCGAACGCCCGGACGCCATTTTCTGTGCCAGCGACTGGCTGGCGATTGGCTGCTACCAGGCGCTGGCGGTGAACGGCGTGCGTATCCCGCAGGACATGCTGCTGGCGGGCTACGACGACCAGAAGATCTCCGAGCAGCTCACCCCACCGCTGACCAGTATCCAGCTGCCCTACAGCGAGCTGGGACGGCTGGCGGTGGAGTACCTGTGCAATCAGGAAGATGCCGCCACGCACGTGACGCTGGCGGGCAGGCTGAAGGTGCGCGCCTCAAGCCCCGTCTGAAGTAAATACCATGCCCGCATAAGGCTTCTCGCGACACGCCGCCAGCCGCGCGGCGAGGCTGCCCACGTGCAGCTCCAGCTTGTGCCCGTCCGGGTCGAGAAAATAGAACGACGCCCCCTCGCTTTTGTTCTGCTTCCAGACGGTGACGCCCGCCTGCTCCAGCTTGCGCGAGAACGCTTCAAAATCCTCTTCCGCCACGGTAAACGCGTAGTGGGTGTAGTCGCTCTCCTGCGGCGGCACGTACCGGCGCGCCTCGTCGTACGACAGGCAGACCCACAGATCGCCGCAGGTGAGATAGGCCCCGGTATTCCAGCGGGCGTGCAGCGCAAGCCCCAGCAGCTCGTGCCAGAAGGTGACGCTTTTTTGCAGGTCGCTGACCGCGAGGGTCAGATGATTGAGAGATTGCAGCATGACGTGCCCTTTTGTTTTTCGCGCCGGACGTGGTACGGTAAAGAGATGAACATAAACCACGCCGTGCTCACCGTAAACCGCTGGTGGCTGCCTTCTTAAAGGCGGCACGGAGTAGTTTTCCCCATTTTCAGATAGCCGCCGAAAGGCGGCTTTCACATTTCTAAGACCCCTTTCGGCATTACAACATTAAGGAGTCTTTATGAACGCACCAACCATCCTCACCGGCGACCGCCCAACCGGCCCGCTGCACCTCGGCCACTTCGTCGGATCGCTGCGCCAGCGCGTGGCGCTTCAGCAGACGCACAACCAGTTTGTGCTGATTGCCGACCTGCAGGGGCTGACCGACAACGGCAGCAACCCGCAGAAGATCCGCGACAACATCCCCGAAGTGCTGGCCGACTACCTCGCCGCCGGCATCGACCCGAACCTGACCACGATCTGCCTGCAGTCCGCCCTGCCCGCCCTCGCCGAGCTGACGATGCTGTATATGAACATCGTCACCGTCGCCCGCGTGGAGCGTAACCCGACGGTGAAGAACGAGATTGCGCAGAAAGGGTTCGCCCGCTCGCTGCCGGTCGGGTTTATGGCCTACCCCATCAGCCAGGCGGCGGACATCACCGCGTTTAAGGCCGAGTGCGTGCCCGTCGGCGACGACCAGTTGCCGATGATTGAGCAGACCAACGAGATTGTGCACAAGATGAACAGCCTGCTGCCCGCCCCGGTGCTGCGCCACTGCAAGGCGATGCTGAGCGACACCAGCCGTCTGCCCGGCATCGACGGCAGCGCCAAGATGTCGAAATCGCTGGGCAACACGCTGCACCTTTCGGCCAGCGAAGAGACGATTCACCGTGCGGTGAGCGCCATGTACACCGACCCGAACCACCTGAAGGTGAGCGACCCGGGACAGATTGAGGGGAACGTGGTGTTTACGTACCTCGACGCGTTTCATCCGGACAAGGACAAAGTGGCGGCAATGAAGGCGCACTATCAGGCGGGCGGGCTGGGGGATCAGGTTTGTAAGAACGAGCTGGAGGCGTGTTTGCAGGAGCTGATTGCGCCGATGCGGGAGCGGAGGGCGATGTATATGCAGGATAAGGGGGAACTGATGGCGATGCTGAAGCGCGGGACCGAACGGGCGCAGGGGGTGACGCAGGAGACGTTGAGGGAGGTGAAGGTTGGGCTGGGGGTGCCGGTGTTTTAAAACGCAGCTTAAATAATAATCCCGGCGCAGGGCCGGGATATTTATCAGGCGTTACGCTTAATTACCGGAAGATCGCCGGTGTCATTTAACGCGCCCGGAAATGTTTTTAACCACTGTGCGACTTTCTGCTTATTAATATTCACCACGCTCATCCCTTCCAGGCATCCCCATAATTCTCTTGTATGCTGAGGCGTAATCACAATGCAGTCTTTCATGGCGCGGATTTTTACGGGCATGCCGTCGATAAAGCCCGCTCGGGTTAACCACTCGCCGCCCAGCAGAAGATATTTCATGTCTATGCGGGCATACAGTTCGCAGCAGGCTGCACTGTCCTGCGGTGTTTCCGCGCGGGGATGGACAGGCGCCGCGTTGGGCGGGTTGCCGTGAAGTCGGCGGGCGCTGTTTTTGCGTACCAGCTCGCGGTTTTCAATCATGCCGGTGAAAGCGTCTGATTCTGTTTTGCAAACAGTAAACTCTGGCTTAAAATTCGTCGCAGCCATATACAACTCCTATCAAGTTGGTTGTGGTTAGCGGTATGGGGGTGTTGCAGCACCTTCATATCGCGAATTCTCTCTTTAAATATTATTCGATACTTCCTTTGCCGTTCGGCGTAATTTCTGGTGCTCATTATACAGGGCTGAATATAAATACAGCGGTTTGACGTGGGGTAAATTTGGAATTTGCGAGAGGGATTCAGGAAATAGGGTTTTAATTCGAGAAATGACAACACTTCGGCTGGAAACCTGTTCAATTCACCTCTTCCAGATATCTGTTCGTTTGTAAACCTGCGCTAATACCGTATCGGTTGTCCCGATAACTTCCTCTCTAACCTCTCAAAAATTCATCAAACCTATAGATTAACGATTTACATCACCCTGATTTTGTTATGTGATCCTGTTACAGGCTTTAGTAACGCCCTGCCCAGCCAACCGTAACAGGACTTCATCAATGGAATTTTATCAGGCCGATCCGACGCTTGAGAACTACTGGCGTGGTGTGATCCTCTTTGGAAGGAACGTCGCATCTTACAAATTTGCGCTGGCGTCAGCGCTTTATGAAGTGGATAAGACGGGCAGCGATTTGATTACGCTCGACCAGCTTGCGGTGCCGTTCAGCCGCTATCTTTGCGAGCACCTGAAACATGCGCCAAAACAGATCACCTCCCGCAGCAGTCAATTTCTGGAAACCTGCCTGAAGTTCAACAGAGGTGAAATCACCCACGCTCAGCTCATTGAAGCGACGGTGCGCCTTGGGTTTAACAACGTGATTGATGCCTTTCATTATGTGAACCAAGGCGAGATCGATAAACGTTTTTTCCTTGATGAGCGCAAAACCAATAATGGGATCCGCCTGACGGACAACTTCTTTTTACTGGGCGAACGCCTGCAGTATAAAAACCTCGCCTTTGAAACCAATGCGCGTTGGAACATGGTGGAACAGGCCTGGTCGATGGGGGTTTCACGTAACCTTGTGGGCGTGGAGTTCGACGATGATAATCAGCTGTTGTTCACGAGGGTGAACGCGCGTCGCGTAGACATCACCAGCTGCCGCGACAGCCTGAACGGTTACCAGAAAGGACGCTGTTTTTACTGCTTTAAACCCATCAGTCTGGTAACGGGAGACGCAGAACTGGCGGACGTTGATCACTTTATTCCCTGGGCTGCTCGCCATGAAGTGAGCAATATTAACGGCGTATGGAACTTAGTGCTGGCCTGTCGGTGTTGTAACCGTGGCGTCGAAGGCAAATCTGCACGCATTCCCGAGCTCAGGCTCCTGCAGCGGTTACACACCCGCAATGAGTATTTTATTCAGAGCAAACTGCCGTTGCATGAGACGATTGTTCTACAGACAGGGCAACGTCCTGAAGCACGGAAAAGCTTTCTTCAGCGTAACTGGCAGGCCGCGCTGGACAAACTTATCCATACCTGGAAACCCAACGCGGAAGGCGAGGCAACGTTTTAATGACACTTCACTACTATCAGAATCACGCGCAGGATTTCTTTGATGGCACGGTCAATGTCGATATGACCCCGCTTTACGAGGCCTTCACCCAACATCTGCCTCACGGTGCCCGGGTTCTGGATGCTGGCTGCGGTTCAGGCCGGGACGCAAAAGCCTTTCATGAGATGGGTTACCAGGTGGATGCTTTTGATGCCTCTTCCGCGATGGTGGAGCTGGCAAAGCAACATACCGGGTTACCCGTGCAGCTGATGACATTTTCAGAGATCGACGCTAAAGCGCAGTACGATGCGATCTGGTGCTGTGCCTCTTTGCTGCATGTCCCCTCTTTTGGGTTGCCTGCCGTGATGCAGAAGCTTGCGGATGCGCTTAAGCCTGGCGGCGTCTGGTACGTGTCCTTTAAGTATGGAAACGGTGAACGCGTTCAGGGTGAAAGACGGTTTACGGACCTGGATGAAGAGGGATTGCGGATGGGAATAAGTAATATAACAGATGTGGAGATAACTTCGCTTTGGGTTACGAAGGATTATCGGCCGGAAAGAAGTGAGAGATGGTTAAATGGGATATTACACAAAAAAAACACTGTTTTTTAGAGTGGCTTTACTTATCGTTGAAGGACTCATATTGATATGTTCAGTTGTACACATCTCATCTTAATGCCGACATAAATGGCTATATCAATCTATCCTCAACAAATATGCTATCGCAGCTCTAATGAACTTAGTTAATCATAGTCCAAACAGTTAGCTCGTTCTCTTTTTTTGACAAGTTATACAAATTTCGTCTTTTACTATTGAACCATCACCATAATTGTTATATAGCGTAATAGGGAATTTTTCAGATATATTACTTACTCGCCACTTAAGTGAAATTTGCTTTTACTTAGAAATCATAAGTGAGAGTAATGATGATCAGGCAATTAATCAATATTTGATATGTTATATATCTGTAGTATCCCTCTAGGTCACCTACAAAAATTAGTGATTGCCATACAAACGCCTCGAGGGTACGCTGATCGGTTTTTTTAAATTAAACATTCATTAATGTCTTGTCTCGCTTGACTATAAGGAGCATGCTTTGGTTCAATCAGAATGCATTTCATGGACAAAATGTACTTCATGGCTAACAAACTTTCTTAGTCGTAGAGGATTGAGACAACCCGATGGCCGCCCGCTTTATGAATATCAAGCGACGAATGAAGAATATGTGGACTTAACGCAGTTACTTCGAGCGGTTAGCCAAACTACAAATATTGTTGATGATAAAGGCTATGCTTCCTGTTTTGTGTTTTTTTGCTCTGAATGGTACCGCAGAGACTATGAGCGGAATTGTGGGTGGACTTGGGATCCCATTTATAAAAAGCTAGGTACATCGTTAACGGCGACGGAACTAAGGCATATCGTTCCTAAAGGGATGGAGAGTTACTGGATGCGACCAATTCGATTTTATGAATCGGATAGACGTAACTTTCTAGGAACGTTGTTCAGTGAGGGTGGTCTACCTTTTCGTTTACTGAAGGAATCAGATAGTAGTTTTCAAACCGTATTTTCCCGGATCCTTAATCAGTATGAACAAGCTCAGATAGCAGGTTTTTCCATGCTTTCACTGGTAAGAAACATTATAGAAAGATCTTCGCTTCCAGCTGTTTTTATTGAAGACACATCAGTAGAGCTCATCAGTCATATGGCAGAAAAACTCAGCTCATTGGTACTGATGTATAATCTAAGCGATGACTCTGAACCAGTAGCGCAGCTTGATAAAACGCATCCAAAATGGCGGGATGAATTCCCTATGCCACTTGATGATGAAACAGGCACCCGCTTTCTAAATGGATTGTTGCGTACTGCATCTATAGAAACAAAACCTCGTTCACAAAAAAATAAATGTACCGGTTGTCAGTTCTTTTGGACAGAAAAATCGCCGGATCAAATACGTGCGATAGTTTCGTTACCAGATGAACTCTCTTTTCCAATTATTAGTGAACCTTCAACCACACGATTTGAACTTGCTATTTACGAAGGCATTAACGAAGTAGCAAGCCTTGGTGTAGTCTATGCGTCCCTCGAAAAATCGCATGCCAGAATTCGCATCCGTAAAAATGAATCACGATTTGCCAGACATGCCCCTTCTGCGAGTTTATCGTTAGTTGCTCGGGCAGGCGGAATGAATGTTGGCGCAATAAAACTGGATGATAGCGAAATCGCCATTGGTGAGGTTCCACTTACTTTTGTTGCTGATGGAGAACGATGGCTATTACAAGGGCAAGCTTCGTGCAATGTTCGTAACAGCGATGTTCTTATTGTTCTACCTCGAGAAAAGACAACTGTTTCAGGATATGAAACGACTTTGAATACAATTTCAGTCTTAGGCTTCGAAACACTCTCCGTAAAAGGTTGCCATGAATTAATTATTTCCGGAGATGAAATATATCGTATACGCACTGGAAAAGAACAGACTAACCCTGGTGGGGTTGAGTTTTATGGTAAAAGAGTAAATTGGGTATGCAACCCTACTGAAACATTCCTTGGGGTCCCTAAAGTCACCTCGAAAAATCCTGATGTAAAACATATCCAATTTAAACCTTATTTTAATAGTAAATCAATCGAAGAATGCCAGTTACAAGAGATGATGGGATCTCAATTTGTTTCGGTCAGGAATAGTGATAATGAGACGATACTCCGTCGAAAAATTGGAATATTACCGGCAGACTTTAATGTTCAGATTCATGGTGGCGATCAGGCTAATGAAGGTACCATTGTCATCTCAACGCAACATCCCTGCATGTCTGTCTTAAAAAATAAAACATTCGAGATTGCGCGAAAACGCGCAGCAGGACGCACCGAGATATTACTCAAAGCCGAAGGCATCCCTCCCGCCTTTATCTCTCTGGAAATTTATCCTAATTTGGGGGCTGACTCAATTGAATTGACTTTGCCTTATCCTGCTAAAGGTTGTTTGGTTTTTGATGCAAATGGAGACCTTCTTGAAAAAAATATCACTTTGCATGATTTACTTGGTTCAAGAGCCTACTTGTTTGGTAAAAATGGTGAACCGACTCGATTTTCACTGGAATTACATCTAAGCACTATAAATGGTCAACAGGCATGGCATGAATGGTTTTATACGGCAGGAGAACGCCCTATTGAACTCAATTTATACAGTCTAAGAGAGCATATTGAAAATTTGCTCTCTCTTGAGTCCGGAATTGACCAGGTTGTGGATATGCGAATCAGAGGTGCTGGCGTAGCGATGAGCTGGCAGATTCGGCGCTACAAATACAGTTTGCGTTATGATTATGAAAAAGAAGTTCTCACCAGCCAGTCGACAAGCTATCGTGCCGGGCAACTCCCTTCTCCTGTCATCATGTTATTGAGCGAGCCAGAGCGAAAAGCAGTCTCGTTGTCATCGAGGCTAAGTGAGGGTGTACCTGTTGGTGAATATGAACTGAGTTCAATCGTTAGCAAAAACGGGCCTTGGCTAGTAGTCCCAAAGGAAGGTGATGAAATGGCGTTTCGTCCATGCTTCATTCGTGGCGAATCTTCCTTACATGGCGAAGAAAGTAGCGTTCGTTCACTTCAGAAAGCCACCCAACTTTTTAATCCCCAGGCAAAAGTGAATACCATAACGCTGGTGCTTGATCAGATGGCTACCGATCCTGCGCACTCCGGTTGGCAGTTTATGCACAGTCTTTATGAACATTTTGGCTATCTTCCGCTGGCTACATTTGAAGTATGGCGAGCACTCGTACAACATCCAAGAGCGCTGGCGATGTCTCTCTTCAAATTTGAAATGTCCGCCGAGTATTTAAACCGCATTGAGAATGAATTCCCTGTTTTTTGGGAGTTTTTCCCTATATTAGAAATCAAATCCGCAGCAGAAACCTTCAAACGATTCCTGACCCAAAAAGGGGCACCAGATGAAGTTTTGGTAACACTGCTGAGTAAGATGTATCGACAATTAGGGACCGTATTTCCAACTTATGCCGATGAAGTTGAAAAATGGTTAAGTTATGGGAAATTCCCTCCTCCCATTCCAACATCCTTTGTCCGTGAGTGGTATCAGGAGCTTTTACGCGAACACAGTGAAGCTCGGTGGCCAGAATATGGCTGTAAGCGACTGCATAACTGGATGTCATCACAAACAGATGTAGTGATAGATATTTATCCCGAGGCTGATTATCGCTATTCAGTTGCCTGGTTACCTGTTTTCGCGGCTGCAGTGGCAAGCGGTAAAACTTCCTTTGAAACTGTGTTTGAAC
>NZ_JABMCU010000083.1:0-18730 GCF_013179605.1 Enterobacter sp. CM29
CTTAATACCGCCATTGATCGACATGGTCAGGTGTGGGAAGTCGCGTTTCAGCTGGTACACGCGCGGGTAGTCCAGCGGCGGGATCTCGCGGTTTTCTTTCGGGCTGAGGCCTGAGAGCCAGGCTTTACGGGCGTGGATGATAAACATCTCGCATTCACCCTTCCCTGATACCGTGTTGATGAAATCACACAGAAACTCATAGCTGTCCTGGTCGTCTATGCCGATACGGGTTTTGACCGTGACCGGGATAGAGACGACGTCGCGCATCGCTTTGATGCAGTCCGCCACCAGGTGCGCATTTCCCATCAGACACGCGCCGAACATGCCGTTTTGCACACGGTCGGACGGACAACCGACGTTGAGGTTAATCTCGTCATAGCCGCGTTCTTCGGCCAGCTTCGCGCACTGCGCCAGCGCAGCCGGATCGCTGCCACCGAGTTGCAGCGCAACCGGATGCTCCTCTTCGCTGTACGCCAGATAGTCGCCTTTGCCGTGAATAATTGCGCCGGTAGTGACCATTTCGGTGTATAGCAGCGTATGGCGGGAGAGCTGACGCAGGAAATAGCGGCAATGTCTGTCCGTCCAGTCGAGCATTGGCGCAATGGAAAAACGGTGTGCAGGGAAAGCGGTCTGGAATTCTGACGACATGGCGAACTTTTAAGCATCTGGTGGAAAAGGGGCGCTACTATAGCACAAAGAAAAGCCGGAGGCGCAGCGCCTCCGGTGTACTTTAGAACGTCATGCTCAACTGTGCCCCTGCGCCCCAGGTCTCGTCTTCGCCATAAAGCCCCATCAGGTCAACATGGACGGAGTTGAACGGCGCAAAACCGACACCGCCGGTAAAGACGTTGCTGTCGTTCCCCTTCATATCCGCACGATAACCGGCGCGCACTGCCAGCCAGCTCAGCGGCGTGACTTCAGCACCAATGCCGGCGTATTGGGAGGTATCTTCGCTTTTAAAGCCCTTGGTTTCGGTCAGATCCCCGTCCGCGGTCAGCGTCACCAGATCGTTGTGCCAGGCGGCCCCGGCAGTGACCAGCGGACGGATCTGATAGGTGTCTTTATAACTCACCACCTCTCCTGTGCGCCCGTTGCGAATGCGGATATCTTTGGTATCGATATCGCGCGACATCAGGTTTTGCCCGCTCACGCCGACCGTCCAGTTTTCACCGAAATCAGCAGCAATACCGGCATCGACGTTGAAGCCAGTGTCGTCGGTACGGTAGCGGCTGTCGTTCCACTTATTACTGTCGTAATCGTAGATTGAGGTAGTGTAGTTATAGAGCCAGGTTTTTTGCAGCTTCGGCGTGACGCCAACGGAAACCGGAACGCCGCCAAGATCGAACTGACGGGCTACCGCAATACCGTAGTCGGACACAATCGCCGCCCGACCAGACGCCGTAGAGTTAAGGTTTTTGGTGATCTGATCGGAACCGTTTAGCGCGGCATCCAGCGCCACACCGGCAGCCACCGCATCGCTTCGTTGTATACCGCGCAGATAATCAATGTCCTGCTGATCGATTGAAGAGCTGACGCGGCCATGTGCATAGCCTTTGGCCATAAAGGCCACGGAAAGGACATCGTTAGGGATACTGACGGCAATCCCCGCCCCTGCGGTGGCGTGTGCGGTTTTGCCTTTCAGGTAGTCCAGCTCATCAGCGAGATCTTTCGCTGCGCCCTGGAACTGATTGATCGAACCTAATGGATTCGTGATGATATCAATGGGGGTCAGACTATCAACCACGTCCTTGTAATGATTGATTTTATCGTTAATGGTATCAATCTCGTCCTGAAGATTGTCTTCATCGGTCACCTGCACGCCAACGGACGGCAAAATGACCGTCACATCATCCTCGGGCTTAGATTTTGCCAGTAACGCGGGGTTGATTAACGCCCCGCTGCCATAGCTCCCTGCCGCGACACCCGTTCCGCCCATTGCGTCGCTACGCGCTTCCGTCCAGGTATTGGCTGCTCCCGCCTGATTTGCCATAAAAAAGGAGACAGCAATGCTAACCATCGAAAATTTAAAATGTTTTTTCACAGTGTGCTCGTAAATAGTTTGTTATTAGTTAACCCTGTCTGTTATCACCCAAACAGGAACGAACTATTGCTGTGAATAAGTACAAAAAGACCCGCTATTTCCCTAAGTTAAATTCCATCCCGGCCTGTTCTAATGTGTGACGACCATCAATATTTATAGAAGAGGAAATTATTTTCGCCCAGGTTTTCCATCGTGCGGGCCAAAAAACTGAGGCGGATGGTCTACCCAGTGGTCTTCGCGCGTCACGGCATACACCGGATTGAGGGGATAGTAGATGCGGTTATGTTTTTTATTAGCCTCACCCACCACCAGTAAGCGCACCTCTTCATCGGTGTTGTTGATAAAGGTATGGCACACGCCCGTGCCGGCAGGAAATCCCACGCTGTCTCCGGGTTCAAGCTTCCACAGATAACCATTGATCCAGGCCTCAGGGTAACCCTCCAGAACGTAAACAAACTCCTCTTCGTCGCTTTCCGCATGCGGATAAGAAGTACGGCGTCCGGGCGGCAGCCGTTCATGGTGAATACCAATGCGGCCGAGACCCAGCTTGCGGGCCAGCGGCGCGCCAATAGAAAACCGTTCATTGCTGTCCGGATACGTTGCATCATCGGCGCCTTCCACGTCCCGCCAGTGCCGAATACAGTCAGGTCTTTTCATCATGCGATCTCCCGATTTGCGATGCGTCAGGTATAGCACAGCCCGGCGGATCTCGGTGTTTTTAGCAGAACATGATAAAGTGAGGGTTTTCACCCCTTACCACATCCGAGGTGCCCGATGGACAAGTCCACAAAAGAGCTGTTAGCGCAAGCTGAAAAGCTCTGTGCGCAACGCAATGTGCGCCTGACCCCGCAGCGCCTTGAGGTACTGCGTCTGATGAGCCTGCAACAGGGTGCCATCAGCGCTTACGATCTGCTCGACCTGCTGCGTGAAAGCGAGCCGCAGGCAAAACCGCCGACCGTCTATCGGGCGCTGGATTTTCTGCTGGAGCAAGGGTTTGTGCATAAAGTGGAATCAACAAACAGCTATGTGCTGTGCCATCTTTTTGACCAGCCTACTCACACGTCCGCCATGTTTATCTGCGATCGCTGTGGCGTGGTGAAGGAAGAGTGTGCGGAAGGTGTGGAAGATATTATGCATACGCTGGCAGCCAGAATGGGCTTTGCGCTGCGCCATAACGTGATCGAAGCCCACGGCTTATGTTCTGCCTGCGTGGAGGTGGAGTCATGCCGTCATCAGGATGCCTGTCAGCACGATCACTCTATCCTGGTGAAGAAAAAGCCGCGTTAAGGCCAAAGAAAAAGGCGGCTCAGAGCCGCCCTTGGGGATAGTGCCGGTTACCAGCGGTAGTCGTTACGGGTTTCCCAGTCTTTGACTTCATTTTCCGCCTGATCTTTTTCGTAACCGTAGCGCTCCTGGATTTTACCTACCAGCTGATCGCGCTTACCTTCAATGACGGTCATATCGTCATCTGTCAGCTTACCCCACTGTTCTTTCGCTTTACCTTTGAATTGCTTCCAGTTGCCGCCGATTTCATCTTTATTCATAATCGTGTCCTCGTGTTAAGCGTCTATGAGTATCGTCCGCTTCGTTCTTTTCTGCTGGACGTGATTATTATTATAGTTAAGGATTCGGCATTTATTTTTATATTCGGAATCTTTAACCGTTACGATATATCGTGCGGGGCTGGAAACCAGGTATTGTTTCGCCAGTGACGACGCCAGATAACGGCCAGCGAAAGGCCACGCAGTGAGAGAAACACCGCCAGCGCGAGCCACAGACCATGATTGCCGAGATACGGCAAGGTCAGCAGCGTCAGGCCGAACCCCGCCGCAGCGACGGCCATGCTGTTGCGCATCTCCGCCCCGCGCGTCGCACCAATAAACATGCCGTCCAGCAAATAGCACCACACACCCACCACCGGTAATACTACCTGCCAGAGGATGTAGCGATCGGCCAGCTCACGTAGCGCGGGCAACGAGGTGAGAAGCGCGACAATATGCCCACCAAAACAGGCGTAAACCAGAGCAAAGACCAGCGCCACCAGACCCGCCTGACGACAGGCTGCACGCCAGACTTCGCGTAACTGGCCGCTTTCACGCGCGCCATAAGCCTGCCCTGAATGCGCCTCGACGGCGTAAGCAAAACCATCCAGCGCGTAAGCGGTAAAGGTCAGTAACGTCATGAGCACTGCGTTGACGGCGACGATCTCAGGCCCAAGACGCGCACCAAAAACGGTTAATGCGCCGAAGCAGAGTTGCAGCAGGAGCGAACGGAGCATGATGTCGCGATTAAGCGCCAGCAGCTTACGCATATTGCCGCGCCAGGCCGATTTCAGCAGATCTAGGGTGATACCGCGCATCGCCAGCACGCGCCAGACCATCCCCAAACCGATCAGCAGCGTCCCGTACTCGGCAATTGCCGTAGCCAGCGCCGCGCCCCGGACGTTCATGTGCAGCCCCATTACCAGCCAGAGATCGAGGACAATATTGAGAAGGTTACCCACCACAAGCAGGATCACCGGCGCGCGGGCATACTGCACGCCCAGCAGCCAGCCCAGCAGGACCAGGTTTGCAAGTGAAGCGGGCGCGCTGAGCCAGCGAATTTCGAGGAACCGACGGGCTTGTTCCAGTACGGCATCGCTGCCGCCTACAATATGGAGCGCAAGATCAATCAGTGGCGTACGCAACAGAACGATTAACGCGCCAGCACCGAACGCCAGAATGAGCGGCTGAACCAGCGCACGCGCCAGACGCAGGGGATCTTTTGCACCATACGCCTGGGCCGTCAGGCCTGTCGTACTCATGCGCAGAAAAAGTAGCAGCATAAAGAGGAAGCTGGTCGCCGTTGCGCCGATCGCGACGCCGCCGAGATAAATCGGCGAATCGAGATGCCCGATAACTGCCGTATCCACCAGCCCCAGCAGAGGAACGGTAATATTGGAAAAAATCATCGGTAGCGCAAGACGCCACAACGCCTTATCGGCAGAAGTTAGCAATGCCATGGAAATTACCGGAATCAGAAAACAGGCCAGGCTGTAGAGGAACTACAGCCTGTCAGGAAGAGATTACAGCCATTCACCGTTGCGGATAACGCCGACCGCCAGCCCTTCAATAGAGAAGCTCTGCTCGCGGAGATCCACCACAATCGGGGAGAATTCATTGTTTTCAGGCAGAAGCTGCACGGTATTGCCTTGTTTTTTCAGGCGCTTAACCGTCACTTCATCATCAATGCGCGCCACCACGACTTGCCCGTTACGCACGTCCTGCGTTTTGTGTACCGCCAGCAGATCGCCATCCAGAATACCGATATCTTTCATGGACATTCCGCTAACGCGCAGCAGGAAATCGGCGCTCGGCTTGAACATGCCTGGGTCAACCTGATAGTGCCCTTCGATGTGCTGCTGCGCCAGCAGAGGTTCACCTGCGGCTACGCGGCCCACCAGCGGAATACCGCTCTCTTCTTCCACCAGCAGACGGATGCCGCGTGAGGCGCCGGAAACAATCTCAATCACGCCCTTACGCGCAAGCGCCTTAAGGTGCTCTTCGGCAGCATTAGGAGAACGGAAGCCCAGACGCTGCGCAATTTCTGCACGCGTGGGTGGCATACCCGTCTGGCCGATATGATCCCGAATGAGATCAAACACCTCTTGCTGCCTGGTCGTTAACGCTTTCATACCGCCCCCTGGGTGTATATACAGTTATGCTGTGAGTATATACAGTCCAAGGCGATTTTGGAACCAAAAACTGCACAAAAAACCAGGGACTTAATTATTCCTCGAGGCTCATCGGAAATGCGACCAAAGTAGCGTGACCCAGGTGATCGCCGCCGTGATAATCGACAGCAGTACGGCAGCGGAACCCATGTCTTTCGCCCGGCCAGACAGTTCATGGAATTCCGACCCGATTCGGTCAACAACGGCCTCAATAGCGCTATTCAGAATTTCCACTATCATCACCAGAAGGACAGATCCGATGAGCAGTACGCGGGTGATAGCATCAACATCAAGGAAGCAGGCGATGACAACGGCAACGATTGCGGCAACCGCTTCCTGGCGGAAAGCGGCTTCATTAACCCATGCGGCGCGGAAACCTTTCCATGAATAACCGGCAGCTTTAATGATTCGAGTTAACCCAGTGGTATTATTGGCCATTAAAAGAACCTTTTATGATAAATAGCGTCAGTAACTAAAGCCGCAGCGCGTTTTGCTGCGACCTGAAGTATGACGGGTAACAACAGAAATTTTGCGCGCTTTCTGTTATCCTTGCGCCGCAATTGCATTATTAACCAGAGGCTTTACATCGTTTATGTCCGGCTGGCCACGAATTTACTACAAATTACTTAATTTACCATTAAGCGTACTGGTAAAAAGTAAGTCTATCCCAGCAGAACCTGCGCTGGAATTAGGGCTCGATACGTCGCGCCCTATTATGTACGTTTTGCCTTATAACTCGAAGGCAGACCTGCTAACGCTTCGCGCTCAATGTCTGGCGCACGATTTACCTGACCCGCTTGAACCGCTGGAAGTCGACGGTACGCTGCTGCCGCGCTACGTGTTCATCCATGGCGGACCGCGCGTGTTCACCTATTACACGCCGAAAGAAGAGTCCATTAAGCTGTTCCATGATTACCTCGATCTGCACCGCAGCAACCCCGATCTGGACGTGCAGATGGTGCCGGTGTCGGTGATGTTTGGCCGTCGTCCGGGGCGTGAAAAAGGGGAAGAGAACCCGCCGCTGCGTATGCTCAACGGCATTCAGAAATTCTTCGCCGTCTCATGGCTGGGACGCGACAGCTTTGTTCGCTTCTCGCCTTCCGTTTCACTGCGCCGCATGGCGGATGAACACGGTACTGACAAAATCATTGCGCAAAAGCTGGCGCGCGTTGCGCGAATGCACTTTGCACGTCAGCGTCTGGCGGCCGTTGGGCCACGTCTCCCGGCGCGTCAGGATCTGTTTAACAAGCTGCTGGCTTCCAAAGCGATTGCCCGTGCCGTAGAAGACGAAGCGCGCAGCAAGAAGATTTCGCACGAGAAAGCGCAGCAGAACGCAATCGCGCTGATGGAAGAGATCGCCGCGAACTTCTCCTACGAGATGATTCGTCTCTCTGACCGTATCCTCGGTTTCACGTGGAACCGCCTCTATCAGGGGATTAACGTCCACAACGCCGAGCGCGTGCGTCAGTTAGCGCATGACGGCCACGAGATTGTCTATGTGCCCTGCCACCGCAGCCACATGGACTACCTGCTGCTCTCTTACGTGCTCTATCACCAGGGCCTGGTGCCGCCGCATATTGCTGCCGGTATCAACCTGAACTTCTGGCCAGCAGGTCCGATTTTCCGCCGTCTGGGTGCGTTCTTCATTCGTCGTACCTTCAAGGGTAACAAGCTCTACTCCACCGTTTTCAGGGAGTATCTGGGCGAGCTGTTCAGCCGCGGTTATTCCGTGGAGTACTTTGTTGAAGGCGGTCGCTCCCGTACCGGTCGTCTGCTCGATCCGAAGACCGGCACGCTGTCGATGACCATTCAGGCCATGCTGCGTGGCGGTACGCGTCCTATCACGCTGGTGCCTATTTACATCGGTTATGAACACGTGATGGAAGTGGGCACCTACGCGAAAGAGCTGCGCGGTGCGACCAAAGAGAAAGAGAGTCTGCCGCAGATGCTGCGTGGTCTGAGTAAATTGCGCAACCTCGGTCAGGGCTACGTGAACTTTGGCGAGCCCCTGCCCCTGATGACATATCTGAACCATCATGTTCCGGAGTGGCGCGAGTCTATTGATCCTATCGAAGCGGTACGTCCGGCCTGGCTGACGCCAACGGTCAACGGCATTGCATCCGAGCTGATGGTACGCATCAACAATGCTGGTGCGGCAAACGCCATGAACCTGTGTTGTACCGCGCTTCTGGCCTCTCGCCAGCGTTCACTGACCCGTGAACAGCTGACCGAGCAGATTGATTGCTATCTGGATATCATGCGCAACGTGCCGTATTCCGTGGATTCGACCGTGCCGTCTGCCACCGCCAGCGAATTGATCGATCACGCGTTGCAGATGAACAAGTTCGAAGTCGAGAAAGATACGATTGGTGACATCATCATTCTGCCGCGCGAGCAGGCCGTGCTGATGACCTACTACCGTAATAACATCACGCACATGCTGATGCTGCCGTCACTGATGGCAGCCATTATTACCCAGCACCGCCGTATTTCGCGTCAGGAGCTGCTGCGCCATATTCAGGCCATCTATCCGATGCTGAAAGCGGAGCTGTTCCTGCGCTGGAGTAAGGATGAGCTGGCGGCAGAGCTCGATAAAATGTCCGCAGAGATGCGTCGTCAGGGGCTGATTACCATCAGTGATGACGAACTGCATATCAATCCGTCACGTTCCCGAACCTTGCAGCTCCTGGCTTCCGGTGCGCGTGAGACGTTGCAGCGCTACGCCATTACCTTCTGGTTATTGAGTGCTAACCCGTCAATCAACCGCGGTACGCTGGAAAAAGAGAGTCGGACGCTGGCCCAGCGCCTGTCCGTTCTGCATGGCATTAACGCCCCGGAATTCTTCGACAAAGCGGTATTCAGCTCCCTGGTGCTGACGCTGCGCGACGAAGGTTACATTAGCGATACGGGCGATGCTGAGCCGGAAGAGACGATGAAGGTTTACCAGATGCTGGCAGAGCTGATTACCGCGGATGTGCGTTTAACGATTGAGAGTTCGACGCAGGGCGAGTGATGTTAAAGCCGGGTGGCGCTAACG
Organism: Enterobacter sp. CM29; assembly: GCF_013179605.1. Lineage (NCBI taxonomy): Bacteria > Pseudomonadati > Pseudomonadota > Gammaproteobacteria > Enterobacterales > Enterobacteriaceae > Enterobacter > Enterobacter sp. CM29. Next base: position 8,791 of record NZ_JABMCU010000083.1, read on the forward strand.
CTTACCCGGCCTACATATTCTGCTAAATCGTAGGCCGGGTAAGGCGAAGCCGCCACCCGGTTTTTTTATGACCAGTAACTCATCGCCAGCCCCATAAACAGCACCAGCCCGACGTAGTTATTATTCAGAAACGCTTTAAAGCAGGCTTCACGCTCGCGCTTCACGATCAGCTTCTGCTGATACGCAAACAGCAGACCCGCCACCAGCACGGACCAGTAAAACTCCCAGTTCAGCCCGTTCAGGCGACCAATCGCCACCATCAGCGCCAGCACCGCCACCTGCAATATGCCGATGATCAGTTTGTCGTGACGGCCAAACAAGATCGCCGTCGATTTGATGCCAATCTTGAGATCGTCATCGCGATCGACCATCGCGTATTGGGTATCGTACGCAACGGCCCAGAGAATATTCGCCAGGAACATCAGCCAGCAGCTGAGCGGAACGGACTCGCTGACCGCGGCAAACGCCATGGGAATCGACCAGCCAAATGCCGCACCCAATACCACCTGCGGCAGATGGGTGTATCGCTTCATAAATGGGTAGACCCAGGCCAGCGCCAGAGCAGCGACGGACAGCAGAATGGTCATGGTGTTAAGGGTTAACACCAGCATGAAAGAGAGAAGCACCAGCACCACAAACAGGATGCGCGCCTCTTTTCCGGTTACCTGACCGCTCGGCAAAGGACGATTCGCGGTGCGCTTAACATGTCCATCAAATTTCCGGTCAGCATAGTCGTTGACCACACAGCCCGCAGCGCGCATCAGCCAGACACCCGCCACAAACACCGCCAGGATCCACAGCGGCGGTACGCCCGGCGTGGCAACCCACAGCGCCCATAAGGTCGGCCACAGCAGCAGCAGCGCGCCAATGGGTTTATCAGTACGCATCAGGCGGTGATAGGCCAGCAGCTTATTCTGCGTCAGACTCCACTCCATTTTTTCTCCCTCTTAGTACAACGGCGATGCAGGCAAAAAGAGTTCCGTCAGTATTAACGGCTTGCCACTCAAACGAAGGCGGGAACGTCGCCCCCACAAATCGGCATCGCAACCAATTTCAATAAAATCACGGGTCAGTTCAGACGAGGTGAACAGATATCGCCCCAGCGGCGTTTTGCCGAGGCGTTGCAGTGCCAGCTCCGGCCCGGAAAGTGTAGACTCAGGAACCACCGTTCGCCCGGCAAGCCACGGCTCGCCATCCGCACAGAGTAAAATTTCACGCAGCCAGTAGCGTTCTTCCTGCGGCAGCAGCGGCAGCTCGCTGGCAATCTCCGCAGGCGAGACAAACCCTTCCTGAATCATCGTCACCGTGACCGTTTTACCCTGTTGCTCAAAACGTTTTGTCATGGAATCTTCCAGCAGCAGCCAGTCCAGTTGCTCCGGGTCAAGCGCGGGTATTTGGTCGAAATAGCGTAGCGCACGCAGCTGCGTTAGCGCGGGGTGTGACATGCCAGACTCTCCGATACATAACGTAAAGGCATTGTATCGCAGATTGGCAAAATGAGGACGGACAAACCAAATTTAGCGATCACTATCGCAACAATGGTGCAACTTAGCCAAAAAAAGTGCGCCCGCGAAGGCGCACCAAACGACTAACAAAATCAGCACTGTGGGGAGACGGTTACCCCTTGCCTTTTACACTGCTGATAAAGGTGGAACGGGCAGTGGTTGAACCTAAACGCTCGGCTTCATCAAGCAGTTTCAGCGCTTTATCGACATCGCCGTTTTTAACTGCCTGCTTGATGGCGTTGTTAAAGTAAGTTTCAGTATCGTTAAGCACCGGCTCGGCTTTTTTCGCCGGGGCCGGGGCTGCGGCTGGTGCTGCGGCCGGCGCGGCATACACAGGCGCGGCAGTATTACCCACCGTTACCGGACCCGGGCCAGATGAGCCAAACAGTGGGCCTACGAGTACGCTGGAGCTGCTGTTGGTTTTCACCTTCAGCTTAAGCAGGCCGTCGGTGGTATGGCGCGCAATCGGATCGGGAATATCGGGAATGGCGTTACCAACCCCTTTGGCATAGGCTTTTGCCGGATCGAGCAGAGTGGTGGTTTGCTGCAAATCTTTTTCAGTGGTGAAGACCAGTACGTAGAGCTTTTGCTGCCCGAGCGCCGGGGTCAGACGCATTACCCCTTCCAGGCGGTCCGCGCTCATTACACCCGGCTCTTGATAGGTAAAATAGCTGCTGGGGAAATAGGCGGAAGGCGTCATGTTCTGATCGAGGATCAGAACGTTCGGCGCAAAAACGCTGGTCTGTTTGTTAACTTCACTGGATAAAGTCAACGTTAGCTCACCGATATTAGCCGGTACGCTATAGGCGGCTACCGGCCCGGTAATGCCAGCCACATTGAGCTGTTGGCCACCCGTCGCAAGCTGTGTGCTCTGCGTTTTGGACTGATCCACCGGCGTCCAGGTTAATTGCTGTAGAGCGGCTGTCGGAATGGCAGGCGCTGCGCTGGTATTCTGCGGGACATAATTGACGTCAGCGAGCGTGACGCCAGGCACACAGGCCAGCAGACCCGCTGACAGGCACAGCGCGACGAGATTTTTCTTCATTTTCATTGTTATCACCTCAGAAAGCGTAAGCACTGCGGTGGCCAGGCAATAGCGCGCAGTACCTCAGGAATTGAGGGGCTCTCGCCCCCCAGATTACATCGTCAGATCAGGATGCGGTTACCACCAGATTTCCATCTGGGCGCCGAAGGAGAACTCATCGTCATCGCCGCGGCTGGTAGAGAATCGACCGTTACCGGTGGAGTCAGAGATCGCGTAACGGGTGGCATCGCCGTTACCGTTCTTCGCGTAGCCCCATTTCTCATCCCACTTCGCGTAGGTTGCGAAGACACGGATGGCCGGACGAGACCAGATGCTGTCGCCAGCCTGCCACTGTTGCGCCAGGGTGATTTTGTACTGGCTGTTGCGATCGCCGGTTTCCTGGGATTTGACGTTGTCGTAGCCCACTTCCAGCAGGGTGCTCATGATTGGTGTCCATTTGTACATCGGACGTACACCCACGGTCCACCAGTCACTCCCCTGGTTATCATCCATGTCGAGTTTCTGGTACATACCGACATACATCAGGTCCCACTTGTCGGCCAGGGTGATTGCACCGTGGTCCAGGATGCGCCAGAGGCTGCCGTTGTTGTTAATCACATCGTTGGCGTAATTGGTCGTCGTGCCATCAGGATTCGTGATGGTAAAGCTGGAAGAACCATAGGAACCCTGGCTCAGACCTTTACCCTGCGTGGTCATTGAGTCCATCGCATACTGCAGCACAAACTTGTTGTAGCCTTTCAGCATGCTCTGGGTATGTTCAGCGGTGAACATCCAGCCATCTTTCGACGCGCCGTCGGCAAGATCATAGCCGTCGGTCGTGTTCGCGCGGCCATAATCCACACCCAGTTCCAGCACGCCGTCCGGGTTAGTTTCCAGGCCCGCTAAACGCACGTCAAATACGTCGTTCGCGGTATCTTTGGTACGGTCATAGATGTTCTGGCTGCTGAAGGCATAAGAACCGCCAGCTTCCTGGGAACGCGTCGCTGCCAGAGACAGTTTACCGAAGCCCAGATCGATGTTTTCAATACCGGCACCAGGACCAGAGATATCCCAGTAGTAGAAGTCGATCATGTGTACGTCATGACGCTGATAGAAGCGCTTACCGGCCCAGATGGTAGAGCCAGGCAGCCATTCAATCAGGTTTTTACCCTGCACGTTAGCTTCACGGAACGCCGGATCGGTACCTTCCCAGTCATTCTGCTGTGCCACGGAGTACGCTACGTTGGTGTCGAAATAGAAGCTCTTGTCGCCTTCTTTCCACACTTCCTGGCCCAGTTTCAGTTCGGCGTAGGTTTCACATTCGTTACCGAGACGGTATTTACTTTGTGCGCCTGTTGCCTGGAAACATTGTTGTTCACCGCCACTACCCGTCCAGCCGATACCAGAACGAGCATAACCATGGAAATCCACTGCCAGTGCCTGAGCAGACATTACGCCCGCTGCGACGGCAACTGCCAAAGGAAGTTTGCGCAGAGTAATCATTATTCTATCTCCTGAGATCATTGCTTTTCTTTGTAATTGGAATGCTTAAACGCCTGGCTCTTTGTGCAACCGACGACATGCAGTGCCATCCTCACGGAACAGATGGCAACGCTCTGGCGGCAAACCGATAGCGAATGTGGCACCCTCTTCTACCAACACCACGTCATTCTGGCGGTAGACCAGGTTCTGACGGATGGCGGGGATCTGGATATGAATCTGTGTTTCGTGACCAAGCTGTTCGACGACCTGAACTTCACCTTCCAGCGTCACATCAGCGATGTGGCTCGGCAGTAAATGCTCAGGGCGGATACCGAGGGACATATTGGCCCCCACCTGTACATTGGCGCTGTCGACCGGCAGCCAGACTTGCTGACGGTTTGGCAGCTCCACCTGTACCTGTTCGATTGCCGTCGCGGTCACTTTTACGGGCAGGAAGTTCATCTTTGGCGAGCCAATGAAGCCCGCAACAAAGCGGTCTGCCGGATAGTGATACAGCTCCAGCGGTTTGCCCACCTGCGCCACGCGACCGGCGTCCAGTACCACGATTTTGTCGGCCAGCGTCATCGCTTCGACCTGATCGTGGGTGACGTAAATCATCGTGCGCCCCAGGCGCTTGTGCAGACGGGAGATTTCGATACGCATCTGGACGCGCAAGGCGGCATCCAGGTTAGAGAGAGGTTCATCGAGCAGGAATACGCGCGGCTCGGCCACCAGCGTACGGCCGATCGCCACACGCTGACGCTGACCACCGGAGAGCGCCTTCGGTTTACGCTCCAGCAGATGTGCCAGCTGGAGCACTTCCGCCACCTGGGTGACGCGCTGGTTAATGGTCTCTTTTTTCGCGCCGGCCAGCTTCAGGCCAAAGGACATGTTCTCGGCAACGGAAAGATGCGGATAAAGCGCATAAGACTGGAACACCATGCCCACGCCGCGTTCAGCTGGCGGGATGTCGTTCATTCGGGTATCACCAATAAATAAATCGCCACTGGTGATGGTTTCAAGACCGGCAATCATACGCAGCAGAGTAGATTTACCACAGCCTGATGGACCAACGAACACCACAAACTCACCTTCGTGGATGTCCAGATTGATGTCTTTTGACACCACAACGTCGCCCCAGGCTTTCGTTACATTACGCAGCTGTACGCTCGCCATGCCCTTCTCCCTTCGTTACAACCTGTCACCGACAGAAACATTCAAGATAAGTTCACTATGCGTGTTCCATTACTTTCGTGAATCCTCCACCCCCCGGCTTTTTTATGGGGGAGGAGGCGGGAGGATGAGAGAGCAGGCTCTGCGACCGCAGCGGAGGGGCTAAGGCGAAAATCGTGAAGCGGCCTGCAAAATTCAGTGGGTTTTTATGTGCGCCAGCACTCATAACTTAAATTTATGTTACAGGGATCACACAAACAGGGGGTGGGGCGTAGGGACTGGGAGGATGGAAAGAGGATGTCAAATAAGGAGACTGAGTCACGTTGAACCACCTTATGTATCCACGAGCACATCACCAATAAAGGATGGCAGATATGAAGATCAAGACTGGCGCACGCGTTTTCGCATTGTCCGCCCTCGCAGCAATGATGATTTCCGCACCGGCTCTCGCCAAAATTGAAGAAGGTAAGCTGGTTATCTGGATTAACGGCGACAAGGGCTATAACGGTCTGGCCGAAGTGGGCAAAAAATTCGAGAAAGACACTGGTATCAAAGTCACCGTAGAACACCCGGACAAACTGGAAGAGAAGTTCCCGCAGGTTGCGGCAACCGGCGATGGTCCGGACATTATCTTCTGGGCGCATGACCGTTTCGGGGGCTACGCGCAGTCTGGCCTGCTGGCAGAAGTTACGCCAGACAAAGCCTTCCAGGACAAACTGTTCCCGTTCACCTGGGATGCCGTTCGCTATAACGGCAAGCTGATCGCTTACCCAATCGCGGTTGAAGCCCTGTCACTGATTTACAACAAAGACCTGGTGCCAAATCCACCGAAAACCTGGGAAGAGATCCCTGCTCTGGATAAAGAGCTGAAGGCGAAAGGTAAATCCGCTCTGATGTTCAACCTGCAAGAGCCGTACTTCACCTGGCCGCTGATTGCTGCCGACGGCGGCTACGCGTTCAAGTTTGAAAACGGCAAATATGACGTGAAAGACGTGGGCGTGGACAACGCGGGCGCGAAAAAAGGCCTGACCTTCCTGGTTGACCTGATTAAGAACAAACACATGAACGCGGATACCGACTACTCCATCGCGGAAGCGGCGTTCAACAAAGGCGAAACCGCGATGACCATCAACGGTCCGTGGGCCTGGACCAACATCGACAAGAGCAAAGTCAACTACGGCGTGACCCTGCTGCCAACCTTCAACGGCAAGCCGTCTAAACCGTTTGTTGGCGTGCTGAGCGCGGGTATCAACGCCGCCAGCCCGAACAAAGAGCTGGCGAAAGAGTTCCTCGAAAACTACCTGCTGACCGATCAGGGTCTGGATGAAGTGAACAAGGACAAACCGCTGGGCGCCGTTGCGCTGAAATCCTTCCAGGATCAGTTAGCGAAAGATCCACGCATTGCGGCCACCATGGATAACGCCCAAAAAGGCGAAATCATGCCGAACATCCCACAGATGGCTGCGTTCTGGTACGCCACCCGTACCGCCGTCATCAACGCTGCAAGCGGTCGCCAGACTGTTGATGCCGCGCTGAAAGATGCTCAGGGTCGTATTACTAAGTAAGTCTGAAAAACGGCGGGTGGCGCGTGCGCTTACCCGCCCTACGACTACGGCACGATCCGTAGGTCAGGTAAGCGCAGCGCCACCTGACGATAAGTTTCCACCGTTGTAGAGGAAGAACCCCATGGATGTCATTAAAAAGAAACGCTGGTGGCAAAGCGACGCACTGAAGTGGTCAGTGATAGGTCTGCTGTGTCTGCTGGTGGGTTACCTTGTTGTTTTAATGTACGTGCAAGGGGAATACCTTTTTGCCATCATGACGCTGATTTTAAGCTCGGTTGGCCTGTATATTTTCGCCAACCGTAAAGCGTATGCCTGGCGCTATGTCTACCCCGGTGTTGCCGGGATGGGGCTGTTTGTCCTCTTTCCGCTGATCTGCACCATCGCGATTGCCTTTACTAACTACAGCAGCACCAACCAGCTCGCGCAGGAGCGTGCCACCCAGGTGCTTCTGGATCGTTCTTATCAGGCGGGTAAAACCTTTAACTTCGGCCTGTATCCTGCGGGAGATGAGTGGAAGTTAGCGCTCACTGACGGTGAGAGCGGCAAAAACTATCTTTCCGACGCGTTCAAATTTGGCGGCGAGCAGAAGCTGGTCTTAAAAGAGGCCGCGGCCCTGCCAGAAGGTGAACGTGCCAACCTGCGTATCATCACTCAAAATCGCCAGGCGCTGACCCAGCTCACCGCTGTGCTGCCCGATGACAGCAAAGTAACCATGAGCTCGCTGCGCCAGTTTTCCGGCACGCAGCCGCTTTATACTCTGGCGGATGACGGCACGCTGACCAACAACCAGAGCGGCGTGAAGTACCGTCCGAATAACGACATTGGTTTCTATCAGTCGGTGAATGCCGACGGCAGCTGGGGCGACGACAAGCTCAGCCCGGGCTATACCGTTACCATCGGCTGGGATAACTTTACCCGCGTGTTTACCGACGAAGGCATCCAGAAACCGTTCTTCGCCATCTTCGTCTGGACGGTAGTCTTCTCCATCCTGACCGTGATCCTGACCGTGGCCGTGGGCATGGTGCTGGCCTGTCTGGTCCAGTGGGAATCCCTGAAAGGGAAAGCGATTTACCGCGTGCTGCTGATTCTGCCGTACGCCGTGCCGTCGTTCATCTCGATTCTGATTTTCAAAGGGTTGTTTAACCAGAGCTTCGGTGAAATCAACATGATGCTGAGCGCGCTGTTCGGCATCAAACCGGCCTGGTTCAGCGACCCGACCACCGCTCGCTCGATGATTATCATCGTGAACACCTGGCTCGGTTATCCGTACATGATGATCCTGTGCATGGGGCTGCTGAAGGCCATCCCGGACGACCTGTACGAAGCCTCGGCGATGGACGGCGCGGGTCCGTTCCAGAACTTCTTCAAAATTACCCTGCCGCTGCTCATTAAGCCGCTGACGCCGCTGATGATTGCCAGCTTCGCCTTTAACTTTAACAACTTTGTGCTGATTCAGCTGTTGACCAACGGCGGTCCGGACCGTCTCGGCACCACCACGCCGGCAGGCTATACCGACCTGCTCGTGAGCTACACCTACCGTATCGCCTTCGAAGGCGGCGGCGGTCAGGACTTCGGTCTGGCGGCAGCGATTGCCACCCTGATCTTCCTGCTGGTGGGCGCCCTGGCGATCGTGAACCTGAAAGCTACACGTATGAAATTTGACTAAGGAGGGCACTGAACATGGCAATGGTACAACCCAAATCTCAGAAACTGCGCCTCCTCGCGACGCACTTAGGCCTGCTGATTTTCATCGCGGCGATCATGTTCCCGCTGCTGATGGTTATCGCCATCTCCCTGCGTTCGGGGAACTTCGCCACCGGGAGCCTGATCCCGGATGAAATCTCCTGGGAGCACTGGAAACTCGCGCTGGGCTTCAGTGTGGAACACGCGGATGGCCGAGTCACTCCCCCGCCGTTCCCGGTGCTGCTGTGGCTGTGGAACTCGGTAAAAGTGGCGACCATTACTGCCATCGGCATCGTGACGCTCTCCACCACCTGTGCTTACGCCTTCGCCCGTATGCGTTTCCCGGGCAAAGCGACGCTGCTGAAAGGGATGCTGATTTTCCAGATGTTCCCGGCGGTGCTGTCACTGGTGGCGTTGTATGCCCTGTTTGATCGTCTGGGCCAGTACGTGCCGTTTATCGGCCTGAACACCCACGGCGGCGTGATCTTCGCCTATCTTGGCGGCATCGCCCTGCATGTGTGGACCATAAAGGGCTATTTCGAAACCATCGATGGTTCACTGGAAGAAGCCGCCGCGCTGGATGGCGCCACCCCGTGGCAGGCGTTCCGCCTGGTGCTGCTGCCGCTGTCGGTACCGATTCTGGCGGTGGTGTTCATCCTGTCGTTTATCGCGGCGATCACCGAAGTACCGGTCGCCTCTCTGTTACTGCGCGATGTGAACAGCTACACCCTGGCCGTCGGTATGCAGCAATACCTCAACCCGCAAAACTACCTGTGGGGCGACTTTGCCGCGGCGGCCGTCCTCTCTGCCATCCCGATTACCGTGGTGTTCCTGCTGGCCCAGCGCTGGCTGGTCAACGGCCTGACGGCGGGCGGTGTGAAAGGTTAAGTTTCATCTGTTATGCCACTGCAACCCTCAACTTTAGACGTATTGTATTGAACCAACTTGTGACTGTTGTTAGGCGCTCTTCGGAGCGCCCTTTTTTTATTCGCGTTTCAGCCGCTTTGAGTTGCACAGCCAGAGGGTGATCACCAGCAGCAGGATCGCCGCCGAGTAGATCAGCACGTCGAGCGGGGATTTATGATCGACGATGATCAGCCGCACAATGGCGGTGATGCCAATGTAGACAAAATAGCGCAGCGGGAAGTGAAAGCCGGACTGAAAGTACTTCACAATCAGGGCGATAAATTCAAAGTAGAGAAAGTAGACCACCAGGCCTTCCACCAGCGCGTATTTGCTGGTTTGCTCAGGTGCGAACAGCACATCCGCCAGATGCACCGTCTCTTTACCCAGAAACACGACCAGGATCAGGCCAAGGCTCAGCAGACCGAGGTTCAGCACGGTCTGGAGTATCGTTGAGATAAACTCAACACGCGGGCGAGTCAGGGATGTCATACAGCACCTCATTCTCCAGGGCGAGGTTCCTGTATAACGCAAAAATGTGACGGGGATCTATATTTTTTGTTTATGTTTTGTCCACATGAACATTCTTGCCGGGCGGCACTGCG
>NZ_JABMCU010000084.1:0-18105 GCF_013179605.1 Enterobacter sp. CM29
GCCCCGGCCGGAAGGCAAACGCCTCAGCGATTTACAGCCGGACCAGGGCATCGCTGACAGCCCTCAGTCATTTAGAAAGCAACTTTATTGCTTCTGCATAAAAAAATTACTGGGGATCCCTCAGCCCTGTGGGAGAAGGGCAGAGTGAGGGCACAGCCCGCAGCGGAGTTTAGCGGCTAAAATGTCTGGTGATGGCGCCCTGTCCTGAAGCCGTCACAACCACCTCCCTGTACCCCGCCTCCCGCTGGATCCACCCTTTGCTTTCCAGATAAAGAAGTAGCGCTGCGCCGGCTTCGCCTCCGAGATGAAACCGCCGCTCGCTCCAGTCCAGGCAGGCGCAGCACGCTTTTCGGCGCGAATGAGCGCTTAACGAAACGCCGAGCTTCAGAAACTGCTCCCGACCATACGGCGTGAGCGCTGAACCGTCTGCCTCCAGCCAGCCTGCTGCCTGCATGAAATCGTAGATCTGCACCGCCACCGCGCCTGCGAGATGGTCGTAGCAGGTCCGGGCTTTACGCATGGCTTTCGGCGCGGTAGTTTCCGGCGGGGTAATGCGGCTCCACGAAAGCCCCATCATCTGTTCCACCAGCGCCGCCACGTCGTGCCCGGCAAGACGATAATAACGATGCCGCCCTTGCGACAGGCAGGTAATCAGTTTGCCGTCCATCAGCCGGGCGAGATGCCCGCTGGCGGTCGACGGCGCAACGTCTGCCGCCGCACTCAGTTCGGTGGCCGTCCACGCTCGCCCGTCCATTAGTGCACAGAGCATTTTCACGCGCGATGGATCGGCCATTGCAGCCGCTACAGCGGCAATGGCCTTTTCCAGCATCGCGCTGTTATCAGAGGGTAAGCTCGTCTTTAACATTCGTCGCCCAGGGTGTGGTGATCTCAGCGGCCAGCTTATCATCATCCGTCAGCAGAATAAGGTGATTCGCGTGGTCGCTGTACTGAGTCAGGATAGACACGCCCTTTGCGGCCAGCGCCGCCGCTATCTCGCCCAGCTCGCCAGGACGCTCCTGCTTAAGCTTTCTGATCACCGGCTTTCGCAGCGCCTGCACGGTAAACCCGGCGTCGAGCAGCACACGGCGGGCTTTTTCCCCGTCCTCCACCAGGAAATGGGCATCCGTACCGAAAACGCCGCCCCCCTCCAGCCCCACGCCGTTGCGGCCTAACAGCTGTCCAAAGCGCGCCAGCTCGCCGGGTCTGTCGCTAAAAATCACGTGAACGTCATACATCCGCGTGCCCTCTCGTTTCGGAGCTGTACTCCCGCACCAGCTGCGCCACGCGAATACGGTAGAAAGAAAAAATCGACTCCCGGCCTTCGGCCTGCGCGGCCTGATGGAGGACATTCTGCTTCCAGCGGCGGACGGCCTCTTCATCCCGCCACCAGGAAAGGGACAGGATTTTGCCGTCGATGCTCAGGCTCTGAAAACGTTCTATATCAATAAAGCCGTCGATGTCCGCCAGCAAAGGCTTGAGTTCAGCGGCAAGCTGCAGATAGCGCGCCTGATGATGAGGCTCCGCTTTGGCTTCAAAAAGGACTGCGATCATGGGTGTCTCTCCGTTGTGAGGGTGTGGAGAGAATGCAGGAGGAAAAACCACAATGCTTCGGTATGGAGCGAAGTGTTTGCCGGATGGCGCTGCGCTTATCCGGCCTACGGGCTCATGTAGGCCCGGTAAGCGTAGCGCCACCGGGCAGGGTTTAACCCACCATCGACTTCGACTCCATAAACGCCCCAATCCCCCACTCGCCTGGATTACGGGCGCTGATGGCGATGATCCGCGAGCGCGGAATTATTCCAGGTTAGCCTTGTTCAGACCGTAAGCCGCATCCAGCGCGCCCGGCTCCATGCGGGAGGTAATGCCCAGGCGATTCCAGGCGTTGATCGCTACGATGGCGAAGTTCAGCTCTGAAATCTCGACGTCCGAGAAGTGCTCCGCCACGCTGCGGTACAGCGCATCGCTCACACCATGTACGCCAATCTGGGTCAGCGCTTCGGTGAAGGCCAGCGCCGCTTTTTCACGGGCGCTAAACAGCGGGGACTCGCGCCAGGCCGCCAGATGGTACAGGCGCAGCTCGCGCTCACCGGCGATTTTAGCCTCTTTCGAGTGCATATCCAGACAGAAGGTGCAGCCGTTCAGCTGCGATACGCGAATGTCGATAAGGTGCTTAAGCGCCGGGTCGATGGAGGTTTTCGCCACCTCCATGCTCAGGGCAGAAAGCGCGTTGGCAAGTGCAGGTGTGGCTTTGTGGTGGTTTACGCGGGTGCTCATTGTCTTTCCTCTTTTTGTGCCGTTTTTTTCATGCGATAAGGCAAATCTACGCCGTTAATGACATAGTAAAAAGACACAAAAAGCGTGAAATGAGGTAGGACATGAAGCCGGGCTATCATGAGATTTATTCCCGTTATCGCGACAACATCACGCGCGGCGTGCTGAAGCCGGGCGATAAAGTGCCTGCCATCCGCGTGCTGGCGGAAGAGCTTAAGGTCGCGCGAAAAACCGTCGAGACGGCGTATGCCATTCTGACGGGCGAAGGGTATCTGGTAAGCCAGGGCGCGCGCGGGACGCGGGTGAACCCGGATCTTCTGCTGCCCGCGCAACACGCCCCCGCAGAACAAGCGACCGGCACGCTGCCGGCGTCGTTGATTAGCCAGCGCGAACGGGCCGGTTTTCTGCGCCCCGGCATTCCGGCGCTCGACAGCTTCCCCTATAAAAAATGGCTGCTGCTGGCGGGCCAGGCGACGCGCGCCATGCGTCAGGATGAAATGCTCAACCCGCCGGTGCTGGGCTGGTATCCGCTGCGCGAGGCGATTGCCCGCTATCTCAATATCTCGCGCGGGTTATCCTGCACCGCCGAACAGGTACTGATCACCAGCGGCTACAGCGGCAGCCTGCGCCTGATCCTCGACACGCTTGCCAGCCGCAGCGACAAGGTGGTGTTTGAGGATCCGGGCTATTTTATGGGCCAGCAGCTGCTCAAGCGGATCGTGCCCCGCCTGCACACCGTGCCGGTTGATCGCTGCGGCATTGATACGGACTACCTGCTCCGTCATCATCGCGACGCGCGTTTTGCCATCGTGACCCCGTCGCATCAGAGCCCGCTGGCGGTGACGCTCTCACTGCCGCGCAAGCAGCAGCTGCTCGACTGGGCGTCACAAAACGAGGCGTGGATTATCGAAGACGATTACGACGGGGAATTTCACTATACCCGCAAAGTGCTGCCGTCGATGAAAAGCCTCGACCAGCATGACAGGGTGATCTTTATGGGCACCTTCAGCAAAACCATTATGCCTTCACTGCGCATGGGCTACGTGGTGATGCCCGCCAGCACCGTCGGGACCTTTACCGACTGCGCGGACATTACCACCAGCGGCCAGCCGGTGCTGACGCAAAAAATCCTCACCGCATTTCTCAACGAAGGGCATTTTTTTCGTCATCTGAAAAAGATGCGCGCCCTGTATCAGATCCGCCGCGACTGGATGATTGCCGCCCTGCGTGAGGTCTATGGTGACCTGTTCTTCACCGAGCAAAACGACGGTGGAATGCATATTGTCGCGTTCCTCGCAAAGGGAAGCGCTGACCGGGAGATCGCCCGCTGCTGGCAGGAACAGCAACTACAGGTTAATGCGCTGTCGGAGTGGTATCGCGGGTCGGGCAAACGCTACGGGCTGGTGATGGGCTATAACAACGTGCGGTCATATCAGGAGGCGGTTGAGCTGCTGGAAAGGCCGAAACGGCAGACGCTTGCGCTGTTGAGTTGAAAACCGCCGGGTGGCGGCTGCGCCTTACCCGGCCTACGGTCTCCTGTAGGCCCGGTAAGCGTAGCGCCACCGGGCAACCCAATGCTTACACATCATATCGCGATAACCCAACGTCCTTGAGCTGCTCGTCGCTCATCTTGCTCAGAATGCGGCGGGTACGGTTGATGCGATACCAGTTACGCAGCGTTTTCGCTACCCAGACAAACGCGATAAACGGACGTTTTGAACGATTCTCGTAGAATTCCATGATGCTCTCCTCGCTGTGCCAGTGGGGTTATCATCATGGAAAACGGCCAGTACAATACAGATTCAAAAACTGCTTTTGTTTACCATACAGATCCGCTAAAACGGTATCTGCATGGCGTTTTATCTACCAATCTGTACTGGTTTATTAATCTGTATGGTGAAAACAAAGGATACAGCATGACGCGCTATCAACATCTGGCAAACCTACTGGCGGAACGTATCGAACAAGGGCTGTATCGCAGCGGCGAACGTCTGCCGTCGGTACGCACGCTGAGCCAGGAACACGGCGTGAGTATCAGCACCATACAGCAGGCCTACCAGATCCTCGAAAATCTCCAGCTGATCACGCCCCAGCCGCGCTCCGGTTATTTTGTCTCGAAACGCAAAGCGCAGCCGCCCGTACCGGCGATGACGCGCCCGGTGCAGCGCCCCGTGGACGTCACCCAGTGGGATGAGGTGATGATGCTGCTGGACGCCCGCGCCGACAAAGAGATGATCTCCTTTGGCGGCGGCTCGCCGGACATCAACCAGCCGAGCCTGAAGCCGCTGTGGCGCGAGATGAGCCGCATTGCGCAGCATAACCCTGGCGAAATGCTGAGCTATGACGTGCTCGATGGTCGTCTGGAGCTGCGCGAGCAGATCGCCCGCCTGATGCTGGACGGCGGCTCCACCGTGGCGGCAAACGAGATTGTGATCACCAACGGCTGCCACGGCGCGCTGTCGATCGCCCTGCTCTCGGTGTGCAAACCAGGGGACATCGTGGCGGTCGAGTCGCCGTCGTTTCACGGCACCATGCAGATGCTGCGCGGCTTCGACATCAAGGCGATTGAAATACCTACCGATCCCGAGACCGGGATCAGCATCGAGGCGTTAGAGCTGGCGCTGGAGCAGTGGCCGATCAAAGCGGTGATCCTGGTCCCCAACTGCAATAACCCGCTCGGGTTTATCATGCCGGAAGCGCGTAAAAAGCAGGTGCTGGCGCTCGCCCAGCGGCACGATATTGTGATAGTGGAGGATGATATCTACGGCGAGCTGGCCGCAGAGTACCCGCGCCCGCGCACCATTCACTCGATGGACATTGATGGCCGCGTGATCCTCTGCAGCTCCTTTACCAAAACCGTGGCGCCCGGGCTGCGCGTCGGCTGGATTGTGCCGGGGCGCTATTATGACCGGGTGATGCACATGAAATACGCCGCGGGCGGGTTTAACGTGCCGGGCACGCAGATGGCGGTGGCGGCGTTTATTCGCGACGGTCATTACCATCGCCACGTGCGGCGCATGCGCCAGATTTATCAGCAGAATATGGAGACCTACACCTGCTGGGTGCGGCAGTATTTTCCGGCAGAAATATGCGTTACCCGCCCGCAGGGCAGCTTCCTGCTGTGGGTCGAGCTGCCGGAGATGGTCGACATGGTGTGCGTCAGCAAGCAGCTGTGCCGTCTGAAGATCCAGGCTGCGGCCGGGTCGCTGTTTTCCGCCTCCGGTAAGTACCGCAACTGTCTGCGGATCAACGTGGCGCTGCCGCCGACGGATAAACATCGCGAGGCGTTGAAAAAGATGGGTGAGGCGATTGTGATTGCGATGGAGGGGTAGTGCGGCCTGTTGCCCTCACCCCGGCCCTCTCCCACAGGGAGAGGGTGAAAACCGATCCCGTAGGCCCGGTAAGCGCAGCGCCACCGGGCATTGGCTAACGACTCAGAACGTCCACGAAACGCTGCCGACAATGCTGCGCTCTGCACCGAAGTAGCAGTAAGAGAGCGAGTTACACGCCGCGACGTAGCTTCTGTCCGTCAGGTTATTGACGTTCAACTGCGCGCTCACGCCCGTGAGCCCCACTTTCGACAGGTCATACCCCACGGTCATATCCACCAGCGTGTACGACGGAAGCGTATGGGTGTTCTGGCGATCGCTGGCGATCCCGTTGACATAGCGCACGCCGGAGCCGACGGTCAGGCCGTCCAGAGGGCCGCTTTTGACGTCGTAACTCAGCCAGGCGCTGGCCATGTTACGCGGGGCATAAACGGCGCGCTTGCCCTCCTCTTCCGGGCTGCTCTTCTTGTAGCGAATATCCGTATAGGTGTAGGCCGCCTGCATGCGCAGGCTGTCGGTCAGCTGTCCAATCGCCTCCAGCTCAACGCCTTCGGATTCGATTTCACCGATGGAACGGTACGGATCGGTCGGCTCCTCTTTAGTGGCAATGTTCTTCTGGTTGATGCGGAACACCGAGGCGCTGAACTGGCTGTTCATCCCCTCCGGCTCATACTTCACGCCCGCTTCCCACTGCTTGCCCTTCATCGGATCCAGGATATTCCCCTGCTCGTCGGCAAAGCTGGTCGGCGTAAAGGCGGTGGAGTAACTGACGTACGGCGCGACGCCGTTATCAAACAGATACAGCAGCGCCGCGCGGCTGCTGAAGTTGTTTTTATCCAGATCGCTGCGGGTATGGTTGAAGTTGTCGACGTTCGACACGCTCACCTGGTCGTAACGCCCACCCAGCGTGAGGCGCCAGCGGTCAATGGACATCTGATCCTGCAGGTAGTAGCCGGTCTGGCGCAGCTTATGCTTTTCCCTGCTGTACTGGGTGATGTAGTCCGGCTTCGCGCTATAAGCAGGATGGAAAGCGTCAATCGGCGGGAAGCCGCCGTAGTAGCCGGTGACGTTGTTGGTGCGGTCCTGGTAGTCCATGCCGATCAGCACGCGGTGGTTCACCTCGCCGGTATCGAAGCTGCCGTCGACCTGGTTATCCAGGGTGATGGCGTTCATCTTCTCGTCGGAGCCGGAATAGCCCCGGTTCAGCTCGGTGTCGTTCAGCCAGCCTGCGGCATACACCTGGTTCAGCTCGACTTTGGTGTGCAGGTAGCGCAGCTTCTGACGCACGGCCCAGCCGCTGTCAAACAAGTGCTCGATGTTATAACCGACCATGTTTTCCCGACGATCGTACTTGTCGTAATCGTCTTCACCTTCAAAAAAGGTGTTGGAGATTTTCTTACCGCTGTGCGGCACGACGGTGCCCTCATACGGCAGGCCGGAGTGGCTGCCGCCTTCCGGATCGCGGTGCAGGTAGGCCATCAGATCCAGACGGGTATTATCGGTGATACGCCAGGTCAGGCTCGGCATCAGCGCGTAACGCTCTTCTTTGAGCGGATCGAACTGGGAATCGGCATAGCGGGTCATCCCGCTGAGGCGCACCGCCACGCGGTCGTTATCATCAACCGGGCCGGTCACGTCGAACATCGCCCCGCGCTGGTTATTGTTACCGGCGAAGAGCTTGATCTCCCCGCCCGGATCGAACGATGGCTTACGGGAGGTGAGCGCCACGATGCCGCCCGGCGATGAGCGACCGTACAGCACGGAGGCCGGGCCGCGCACGACTTCGATACTGTCCAGGAACCACGGATCAACCACCAGCGAGCTGTGGGAATTGGTGTCGCCCATCATCTTCAGTCCGTCGAGGTAGACGTTGTCCAGGCTGCCGTCCGAGAAGCCGCGCAGCACCATGTAGTCGAAGCGGTTTGATGCCCCAATCTGGTTGCTGTAGACCCCCGGCGTGTAGCTCACGGCCTGACGCACGCTGGTTGCGCCCTGCTCTTCGAACTGCTCGCGGGTGACGATAGAGACCGATTGCGGGGTTTCAATATCCGGCGTTTCAAGCTTGGTGGCCGCAGACTGCATCTGCGAGGTCACCACCACGGTGTCAGTTTTTTGGGCATCCTGCGCCAGTAAAGGAAAAGCGACGCTACCGGTAACCCATCCCACCAGCAGTGCCAGACGCGATTTAGCAAACATAACCCTCTCCAGAGATATTTCTTATTGTTAATAAGAATTATTACCTTTTTGAGGGTGCAAACAGCTATGCGCGCCGCCAGGTTATGTATGCGCGATGCTAAACCGCACGGGATACGTTCGCGCGATGGACAAAATTACGTTAGCGGAGTTTGCGCACGTCACCCGGTGAAATCCCGTAATGACGACGAAACGCGGTGGCGAAGTTGGTGGCATGCTGATACCCGCACATCCACGCCGCCTGCTGTACGCTGTGGCCTTCCAGCAGATAGCGACGCGCCAGCGCAAGGCGACAGTCGCGGAGATAATCGAAGAGTGTGCAGCCGTAGCGTTGACGGAACTTGCTGCGCAGGCTGCTTGGGCTCATGGCAGCAAGGGCTGCCAGCTGCGCGAGTGTATGGTCACGTTCAGGAGACTGTTCCAGCAGGCACCGGACGCGTTCCAGACGCGCATGCTCAGGGCGGCTCGGACAGGGCAGCTGGCACTGGTTCAGGCCGTGGCCGAGCAGCTGGTACATGAGCCCCTCCAGCAACAGCTTACGCGAGAGCACGCTTCCCCCCTGCCGCTGTGCATGCTGAATGCCTGACATCACAAACTCGGGAACGTGCCAGACAAACGCGGGGGTATTCAGGCTTTGCCATTCCAGCAGCAGCGACTCAAGCAGGGCTTCACGTCCGGCATCGTGCGGGTACACACCAAACGAGAGCGTTTTCAGCGTGCTGTCAGCATCGTGACGCGCGCTCATCACCTGATCTTCACTCAGACGCGAGCTGAACGCCATGCCCGGGCGGACGGGATAATCGATACCATTGAGCGTGAGCGTCACGCACCCTTCCAGCACCACCAGCATATAAAGCGGGCTGCTGTGGCGAGAGGTGGTTTCATAGGGCTGTAATACACGTACGTCGGAATGGGTCAGTGAAATGCCGGACGAGAGCGTCATCTCTTCAACATTCCCCTGCAACACGGGGCTGCCGCTGACCTGCTCATCTTTTAGCTGCGGGAAACGGTAGTCGATGCCGTAGCGCTCGCCGAATATTTGAAAATCCTCAACAAAAAATATGCGCTTCGCTGATGTATTTTCACTCTGGAGCATAATTCGGAGCCTGCATCGGGGAAAGGACAGGCAAAACAGTACCATTCATTTGCCATGGCAGCAATCACCGGGCGCAGACACTATTACGCTCCGGACGAAGCCGGAGCGAAGGCGTATATTTCTTTACGAGAAATATATTTATGCTTCCTGCCACTCAGCAAAAACCTCTTTATGGTTTTTGGTCAGGACAACTTTATTATCTTCGACCTTATCGACCCAGCCGAGAGGAATAAAGTGGTGCTTGCCGCCTGATTCCGGGTCGCTCTTCGCAAGCTTGATACGCTCACCATCAAGATGGTCTACAACCCCGACATGCGTTCCGCAGCTGGCGACAACCTGAGTGTGATCCTTAATTGCGCTTTTATCTACCATATTCATTCTCCTGTTTCGGTTATTTGCCTGTTGCACGAAATTAACTGTAGCGCATAAATTCGGACCTGAAATGCGTATTAGCATTTTGAAACATCATTGACAGAACCGAATATTATGTCTATTTAGCGCCGAATTGAAAAAAATAAGAATGAGATGAATTATTAGCGACTGATTATTTCCCGTTCATAATTAAAGTATCGCAACCAACGAGGAGGTATTTATGACGATTCGCAACAATCGGACAGAAATTTCGCTGGCTCTTGGTGAAGCGGTCTTAGACATCGTGCAAAAAGGCCATGAGGTATCGCGAGAAAATCTCGCCCAGGCGATGAAAATTAAAGCGGAAAAAGAGCGCGACGATGAGCGGCTTCTGAACTACTGGAAGGCCTGTAATATGCTGGTTTAAACGTAGCGGCGTTTAGTCTGACTAAACGCCGCAGTCTGTTACTCGTCGAAGTACCAGTATCCCTGGTTAATCAATCCGGTCAGCTCTTCCACAAACGCCGGATTATTTAGCGCATCGCCCAGCTCGGCCTGGCCGAGCTGGGTGTAGCGGGACAGCGCGTCCGCCCCGTTCACATCCGCCGTCTCCAGCTGTTCGCTGTTGATAAAGAAGCTGCCGTTGACGTTCAGCACGCGCAGCCCGCTCAGGCGTGAAAGCGTTTCGCCCCCTTGCAGCGCGTCGAGCACCTCGTCTGCGGAATACGGCGGCTCGGCGGCGGCAATATCCAGCTCGTGACGCGGCGTGGAGACGAAGCTGCCGAACCATTTTGTAAAATCATCCGGCTTGCTAATCATGTCGATCATCATCTGGCGAATGCGATCGAGCTCGTACTGCTCCACGCGGCCCGGGTGTTCGCGGCAGGTCAGATCCGGATCGCTGTAGTGCTCGCCACCCAGATCGTTTTCCAGCGCGTAATCGGCAAAGCTGCTGATCAGATCGCGACCGTTCGGCCCGCGGAAACCGACAGAGTAGTTGAGCGCGGTTTCATGGGTGAAGCCGTCATGCGGGAATCCAGGCGGAATATAGAGGATATCGCCCGGGGCCAGATCTTCGTCAATGATTGGCTCAAACGGATCGACGTGCAGCAGGGCCGGATGCGGACAGAACTGACGCATCGGCAGCTTGTCACCCACGCGCCAGCGACGGCTGCCCATCCCCTGAATAATAAACACATCGTACTGATCGATATGCGGCCCAACGCCGCCGCCCGGGACGGAGAAGGAGATCATCAGGTCATCGAGACGCCAGTCCGGCAGGACGCGGAACGGACACACCAGCTCTGCGGCGGGCATATGCCAGTGGTTCACCGCCTGCGCCAGCAGAGACCAGCCGGTTTCACCGAGGTTATCGAAATGCTCAAACGGGCCATTGCTCGCCTGCCACTTGCCGTTAGCATGGCTTACCAGGCGGCTATCGACTTCCGGCTCCATCGCCAGACCCGCCAGTTCATCAGGGGTAATGGGGTCGACAAAATTCGGGAAGGCATTTTTCAGCACAACGGGTTGTTTTTGCCAGTATTTCTCAAGAAATTCCGGCCAGTCGAGGTTCAGTTGATACGCCATGGTTAGCACCAGTGAGAGGGGAGACAGGCGCGATTATAGAAGAGACAGCCAGGGGGGAACTTGTCATGGGTCAATCGAGCGCGCGTAGGTCGGGTAAGGCGAAGCCGTCACCCGACGCACGCGCGGGCAAAACTTAATCCAGGTTCAGCTCGTCATAATGGGTGATCAGTTTGCCCACGATGCCGTAGTCCAGCGCTTCCGCCGGTGACATCCAGAAGTTACGGTCGGTGTCCTTCTTCACTTTCTCCAGCGGCTGGCCGGTGGCGTCAGCAATCAGTTTGTTTACGCGTTCCAGCATGCGGATAATCTCGCGCGCTTCGATTTCGATATCCGTTGCCTGACCGCGCACGCCGCCCAGCGGCTGGTGGATCATAAAGCGGGTATTCGGCAGCGAGTAGCGGTGCTCTTTTTTCGCCGCCAGGAAGATGGTGATCCCGGCGCTTGCCACCCAGCCGGTGCCAATGACGTGCACTTCCGGTCGGATAAACTTAATGAAGTCGTGGATGGTGTCGCCCGCTTCCACGTGGCCGCCCTGGCTGTTGATGTACAGCTTGATCGGATCGTTGCTGACGCTTTGCAGCAGGATCATCTGAGTGATGACTTTCTGGGCCAGCTCCTGGTTGATCTCACCGGAGATGACAATCGAACGGGATTCCAGCAGTTTTTGCTGTAGAGCGCCCGCGCCGCTTGTTCCTTCCGCTTTTTCTTTATCGTCACTGCTTTTCAGTGTGTAGTGCATCGTTATGTCCTCAGCTTGTCGCGCTCAAAATCAGAGTGTAGCCTGTTTTACCCGTCGGCGTCCTCACACAAAACATCGTGGCTCAGGATGAATATCGCCTGTGTCACGCTCTGGCTTCGCAGCCGGAAAGGTCTCTAAAAACAGCGTTCCGATCCTAACCAATTCGCCATATTTTTATTACACTTTCATATCATCTTCATATTGCCGAATGATAATAATTATTAATGTGTTAGTATGAATGAGGATAGCAAACAGTCGCTTACGTTCAAAAAGGCGCATTTTATTCTCGATGGTTTACTGATCACACCGGGGCGGTGAATGGAACACATTGTTTATGTGGTTGATGACGATGACGCTGTCAGGCAGTCCGTTGTTGGGCTGCTGGAATCAGCGGATATACACGCCCTTGGCTTTTCCTCAGCAGAAGCCTTTCTC
This sequence comes from Enterobacter sp. CM29, assembly GCF_013179605.1. Classification (NCBI taxonomy): domain Bacteria; kingdom Pseudomonadati; phylum Pseudomonadota; class Gammaproteobacteria; order Enterobacterales; family Enterobacteriaceae; genus Enterobacter; species Enterobacter sp. CM29. The sequence continues at coordinate 12,002 of NZ_JABMCU010000084.1, forward strand.
AGCCATCCCTTTGAGGATCTGCCCTCCTGCGTGATTCTCGATATGCAGATGCCCACGATCACCGGGTTTGATGTCGCAGATGCGCTGAAAGCCAACGGGCGAGAAATACCGATCATTTTTCTCACCGGTCACGGCACCATCCCTATGTCCGTCCGGGCGATCAAAGGCGGGGCCTACGAATTTCTCACTAAACCCGTTGAATCCAGCGCCCTCATTGGCTCTATCGAATCCGCGCTCAGGCTGGCACAGCACAACGCCGCCCGCGTCAAAGAGCACTACGCCCTGAAACAGCGCCACATGTCCCTCACGCCGCGCGAGCATGAAGTGCTTGAGCTGGCCATCAGCGGCAAGCTCAACAAGCAGATTGCCGCCGAGCTGGGCGTCAGTGAGATTACGGTGAAAGTGCACCGCCGCCGGGTGATGGAGAAAATGCAGGTCCGCTCCGTAGCCGAGCTGGTCAGGGCCGTCGAGCGCCTGACCAAACATCAGCCAGCGGAATAACCGTTACGCCTCCTGTCCGGCAAGCGGCAACGCGAAGGTAAACACCGTGCCGTACGGCTCTCTGCGGCGCGCGCTCAGTTTTCCCCGATGCCGTTCAATGATGCTGGCGCTGATGGTCAGCCCCATCCCCATTCCCTGCGCTTTGGTCGAATAGAACGAGTCAAAGATCCGCTCGGTGAGCTCCGGCTCAATGCCGCTGCCGGTATCGGCGATCTCAAAGATCACCTTCCCTTCGGCGCAGTTCGCGGTGGCGATCGTGATGCAGCACGGGCGATCCGTCACTTCCGCCATCGCTTCCATCGCATTCATCACCAGGTTAAGCAGCACCTGCTGGATCTGCACGCTGTCGCCGATGATAAAGCTGTCGTCAGCGTTCAGGAGATAATCAACGCTTATGTGTCGCAGCTCAAGTTCGCTGCGGGAGAGCATAATGATGTGGTGGATCAGGAAGTGCAGATCGATTCGCGTAAACGTGGGGTCCTGTTTGCGCGTCAGAGATTGAATGCTGCGGATGATCTCCCCTGCCCGCTCGCCCTCGGCGGCGATCTCCTCCAGCCCCTCGCGCACTTTGTCCAGCCGCGCCGGATCGCGGTTGAGCCAGCGCAGGCTCGCGCCGGCGTTCGAGACAATCGACATCAGCGGCTGGTTGATCTCGTGCGCGATCGAGGAGGTCAGTTGCCCGACGGTGGTGGCCCGTGAGACTCGCGCCAGATCCGCCTGCGCCACCCGCATCGCATCTTCCGCCGCCCGCTGGCTGGTGATGTCGGTAATGATGCCGTAATACTCATTCACCTCGCTGCCCACGCCCACCGGATCGCCAATCCCGAGGATGTAGCGAACGGAGCCGTCGGTGCGGATAATGCGAAACTCCGCGCGCATCGACAGCCCGTCACGCACGCTCTGATTAACGAGGTTACCGATCCGGCCATAATCATCCTCATGCACGAAGGTCAAAAACTCCGCCATTGAGATCATCTTTTGCTGCTCCGGCAGGCCAAGAATACGGGCGTACTCTTCGGACATAAACATCAGATCCTGCACCAGCTCCCAGCGCCAGCTGCCGGTATGGCTGATCTGCTCACCCAGCATCAGCGAGGTCTGGCTGGCGCGCAGCTCTTTCTCCACCCGTCGGCGGTGGATGTTTTCCGCCAGCAGCTCGGCGTAGAGCCGTGCCGTCTCCAGCGAAACCGCCGCCTGCGCGCCCAGCAGGCTGACCACGCGCGAATGTTCGGCGGTAAACACTTCCGGCATCAGGCGGTTTTCCAGATACAGCACCCCCACCAGTCGCGCCTGTTTGAACATCGGGACACACATCACGGCGGCGCCGGACGTCACCAGATAAGGATCCTGGCTGAACGGGTGAAATTCCTCCGGTTTGCCGGTGCGGATCTCCTGCCCGGTGCGGATCACCGCGGCCAGCACCGACAGCGGCATGTCCGTCGCCATCGGTGTCTCTTTCAGGATGCGAACCCGCACCCCGTCGGTGCTGGTCCAGGCGCTGGCTTCGATCTCCGGGATGTGATTATCGCTGACGCGAAGCAGCAGGCCACGCTGCGCCCCGGCCCGTTCAAGCAGCAGCGTCATCAGGTTTTCAATTAAACGCTCGAGGTTGATTTCTTCGGACAAGGCGCGTGAGGCTTTGATGACGCTCTGTAAATCGCGGATCACCTCGTTCTGGGCAAATGCCACGGTGTCGTACGCGCGGCTCTGCCCGGAGGCCAGCAGATGCGGGAAATCCTGCTCCAGCTGACGCACCTTGGCCTGCGCCCCGGCACGGCCCCAGGCGGCAATCGAACCGCGGAAATGGGCGTCGGAGGCGGTCGGGTAGCCGCAGGCCAGCGAGAAACGCCCTGCCAGCTCGTGGGCCAGGGCATTGATCGGGTTAAACCCGCCCTCCCGCGAGAGCCGCACCGCCTTTTCATACTGCTCCAGCGCGATGCTGTTCATGCCGTCCAGACGGACGATTTCGGCATAAATCAGCGCCTCTTTATCGGCAAACGTGCCCGGATTGATCCGCGCCCAGAGGGCAATTTTATCGTAATGGTGATGAATACTGCGGCGATAATCCGCCGAGAAGGTCTCCGGCGTAAGCTGGCGGGAGAGCGCCAGCGCGCTGTAAAAATGGTAATCCAGCAGATGGATATGGCCCGGCGCGGACCACGCATACCAGCCCGCCCTCTCTAAATCCGCCTGCGCGTCGGCGTATTCGCCGCAGGTAAAGTGCGCCATCCCGCGATAGAGCCAGTACCAGAACAGCATGGTCGAGGTCTGCTCGGGCGCCTGCTCCGGCGGTGCGGGCAGCAGATCGTCAGGCAGCGCCTGGGCGGCGCTCCATGTGCCCGTCACCGGCGTGCGTAAAAACTCCACGTAGCGGCGCTGAATGTGCAGAACGGTTTCAATGTCCTGATAATCCGTTTTACGCACAAAAGCCAGACCGCGATCGATGCTGGTCAACACGCCGTCCAGATGATCGCCCCGGGAGAGGAAGTTAATGATCTGATGACAGGCCGCGAAGCAGGCCATCGTCATGTCGCCGTGGGTCACCGCCGAGGTAAAGCAGGCCTTGGCGCACTCGATAGTGTACGACAGCGGCTGGGTCCAGACGCTGAGCTGGTCGAGCGGCAGCAGGGTTTTAGCTTCATAGGCATCATAGCCGTGGCGGTTCACCAGCTCGCGAGCCAGCGTGCCGTACTCAAACCCGAGACGGTATTCGGCGTAGCGGTGGCCAATCAGCACGCCAAACCAGGCCATCGCCGTGGTGGATGCGCCGGTTATGCCGCGATCGAGCGTGAGGTGCATCATCCGGCACAGGAGTAAAAAGTGCAGGCGCGGGCAGGTAAAGCTGGCGAAAATACTGGCGCTGTAAAGCAGGTTCATTACCGCTTCGGTCTCCGCGCTCTCCATCAGCTTAAGCTGAGTAAACGGGTTCTGCGGCGCGTCGGCGGTGCGTTGACAGAACTGCTGCCAGGCCTCGTCACATTCGGCATTTTCCGGGTAGCGGCTGATCTGGATCCCGAACACGCCCAGCCAGCATAACGACGCCTCCAGCGCCAGGCGGATCTCCGACTGGCGCATATAGACTTCCGCCAGCAGGTTAGCGGCCAGCGCTTTCTCCGTCAGCCCGCCCGGTGAGCCGAGGATCGTATCGCACAGCGCGCGCGTGCGCTCCAGGTGCCCGAGCGCGAACTCACAGCCCGCCTCTTCGATATCCAGCATAAAGTCCGAGACCGGACCCGCGTTCCCCAGCGCTCTGGCGGTCTGGATGTAACTTAAGGCGGAAAGGTAATCGCCGGTACGCTTCGCACGCCGCGCGGCCTGGAGGCTCAGCTCACGGAATCTCTGGCGCTGCGGCGCAGGCTGGATGCAGTCCAGCGCGGCGCTGACGTGGTGAACCGCGCGGAACAGCAGTTCGTTACCCGCCGTCTGCCGCGCGGCATCCGCCAGCAGGCTGGCGGTGGTCAGGTGCAGATGGCTTTTCTCGCCCTCATCCAGCAGGGCAAAGGCGGCTTCCTGCACCCGATCGTGGGTAAAAGCGTACTCTTTCTCCGTCAGCACTATCAGCTGAGCGGTAACCGCCGGATGAAGGGCGTAGCGGATTTCCGCCGCCGACTGCCCCACCACGCGGCACAGCATCTCCAGCTCGCCCGTGCAGCCGAGGCAGGCGATGCTGCCCAGCAGGCGGCGCGTCTCGTCGGGCATCTCCTTGAGCTGTTCAAGCACCAGCGTCACCACGTTCTCGGTGTAATGCCGGGCGCGGATGGCCTGGAGATCGTAATGCCATTTCCCCTGATATTTGTTGTGCACCACCAGTCCGTCATCGACGATGCGGCGGAAAAATTCCTGAACGAACAGCGGGTTGCCGCCGGTTTTTTCATGGATCAGCGTGGCAAGATCGGAGGTGCCGGTACTGCGGGCATGAAAAATCCCCCCGAGCCAGCGTGCCACGGCCTTCACCGACAGCGGCTGCGGCACGATCGTCATGGCATGCTGCGCCGCCTCCGGCAGGCTCGCCAGCGCGGTTTGCAAGCTGGGATCAGAAAGCGAACTGAGATCGCGGTGCGCCACCACCACCAGCAGCGGGATGGCGCCGCAGGCGCGCAGCAGGTGATCGAGCGTTTGCAGGCTGGCGGCGTCGATCCACTGCACATCATCCAGCAGCAGCACCAGCGGCGCGCCCTGGGTGGCGAAGGTTTTCACCAGCGCCAGCACCATATGGCTGAAGCGCGCCCGCGCGTCGATGGAAAATGTATCCGCAGAGAAACGCGGTTTATTCTCAAGAAATAAATTCAGCTCCGGCACCAGGCTGACAGCCAGCTCCTCGAAGCCTTCCAGCGCGCGCGACAGGCGGGTTTTCCACGTCGCCACCTCCCCGGCTGGCAGCCCGAGCAGGTGCAGCGTGAGCGTCCGAAACGCCGAACTCAGCACGCCGTAGGGCAGCGTGGGAGAGTATTGATCGACCTTGCCCACCGCCAGCAGCACCTTGCGCTGTTGCAGCGATTTCAGCGTGGTGGCGATCACGGAAGATTTGCCGATCCCCGACGGACCGCCAATCGTCACCAGTTCCGGCGCACCGCTCTGGCTGACCAGCTCAAACGCGGCGATGACGTCGCTGGCCTGCGGATGCGCAGAGAAAAGCGAATCGGCAAGATGGATCGCCGGAGAGCGATCCTGCTGGCCGGGAATAAAGTCGACGATCTCACCTTCGGCGGTCAGCGTCGCCTGGCAGCGCCTGAGGTCGGCAATCAGCCCGTCGACGGTCTGATAGCGATTCTCCGGATTCTTCTCCAGCAACTTAAGGATAATGGTCGACAGCATGCCGGGTACGTCCGGACGCACCCGGCCCGGCGCAAGCGGCTCGGAGGCAATGTGGTAATGCGCCCAGTTAGTCTGGTCATCAGCGCTCAGTTCAAACGGCAATCGCCCGGTCAGAAGTTCATAAAGCACGATACCCAGACTGTAGAGATCGCTCCGGCTGTCGACGGCGCGCCGGGTACGCGTGGTGTGTTCCGGTGACATGTAGGCGGGCGTGCCGCCAGACGCGGCAAGCCGGGACTGCGAGAATGCGTCGGAGGTGGCGCAGGAAAGACCAAAGCTGCACAGACGGCTGGTGGCGTCGTGATGAACGAAGATCGACCCGGGTTTGATATCGCCGTGGATCAGGTTGTGCAGATGCATCTGGCGCAGGGGACCGCAGATGCGGATCGCCATCTCGATAAAGCGGGCGATCCCGGAAATCGCCTTACCTGCCCGGCACGCCAGCAGTTCAAAGCAGAACGGCGCGTAGACCAGCGCAAAACGTCCGCGGTACTGGGTTGAAGCGACGGGCCGGATAGCCCAGCCGTCATGAAGTCGATCGCGCAGGGCAAACTCGTTTTTAAGCAGCCGCGTTGCCCGCTCCTCTTCTTCATCGCTGACCGCGGTGGCAATAATAAACGAACCGCCGGACTGGGGATGCCGCCCGTTCATCCAGGAGATGCCGCCCTCCTGCGCCAGCACGGTAAAAATAACATCCTCTTTCAGAACAAAAGCCCGCCCTTCATGGAGACTTCCCCGGGCGGGCCAAAATGCAGGCGACGTTTGTTCGTTCATCCGCGATCCTTATT
>NZ_JABMCU010000085.1:0-18100 GCF_013179605.1 Enterobacter sp. CM29
TCAACGTAGGTGGAGAAGTTCTTGTTGAAGCTGTAGGTCATGCCCACGTCGATGTAGTTAACCAGATCCTGGTCTACATAGTCATAACCATTGCCTGGATGATAATCGTTACCACCCAAATCGATGCCTTTTGAATAGACCCACGCCAGGGATGGACGCAGACCGAAGTCAAACTGGTACTGCGCTACGGCTTCAAAGTTCTGAGTTTTGTTGGCGATGCCATCGTTGCCGTACGGAGTCATGTTGCGGGTTTCCGCATACATCATTGCCAGGAAGACATCATTCGCATCGTATTTTGCACCGATTGTCCACGCTTCCGCACGTTCACCGCCGGCATATTTGCTGAAGCGATTATAGGTACCTGCGCCGTAAGCAACCTGGTCGTTGGTACGGTCAGACGATGAATAAGCGGCACCCAGCGACAGACCGAAATCGAAGTCATAGGTAGTTGACATACCGAAGCCGTCGCCGTTCTGGAAACGAACATCATCATGGCCATTTTTGGTGCCTTCCTGATTTTCGTTTGCGTTAGCACCTTCATTAGCACCCTGATATTGCAGTGCAAAGTTCAGGCCGTTAACCAGACCGAAGAAGTCATTATTACGATAGGTCGCCACACCGTTAGTACGGCCAACCATATAGTTGTCGGTCCAGGTATAGGAGTCACCACCAAATACTGGCAGCATATCGGTCCAGGCTTCAACGTCATACACGACGCCGTAATTACGGCCATAATCGAATGAGCCATATTCGCCGTATTTCAGGCCAGCAAAGGCCAGACGGTTAAAAGAGGTGTCGCCTGCGCCCTCGGTATCGTTAGCGTAGGTTTTATATTCCCACTGGCCGTAACCAATAAGATCGTTATTAATTTGTGTTTCGCCTTTGAAACCAATCTGGACATAGGTTTCATCGCCGTCGTCGCCTGGGTTGTCGGAGAAGGTATGACGTGCATCAACTTTACCGTACAGGTCAACTTTGTTGCCGTCTTTGTTATACATTTCCGCCGCATTTGCTGCGCCAGCCATTAATAACGCGGGTACGAGAATTGCCAGAACTTTTCTTTTCATTATATATTCCCTTTAAATATAAATTTTCTGAATATATGTAATTACCCTCCGTAACTACATGGCTGATACTATTCTATGGATTATTATTTAGGTTCAAAAATAAATGTAATTAAAGTGGTAAAAACATTACAAAATATTTCTTTTTATCTCTTTATTTTTCGCGTGAATTAATTCATTGAAAATATAGCGGGTAATTATTATTAAGTATTTCTAAATTCTATTTATTAAGGATTTTGATTCGGGTGTATTATAATTCACTCTCTTTTGAGCAACAGGATGGGATGATGGAACTTGCGCAGTGGCAGCACCGTTTTGAGCGCTGGCTCGACGAAAATCATTTTACTGATGATGCGGCGCACGATATCGCCCATTTTCGCCGCGTCTGGATGACGGCGCAGGCCATTATGGCTGACGGGGATTGCGATCCGCTGGTTGTGCTGACCGCATGCTACTTCCATGACATTGCCAGCCTGCCGAAAAATCACCCGCAGCGTAGTCACTCCTCGCGGCTGGCAGCGCGAGAAACGCGCCAGATCCTGAGCCGCGATTTTCCTGATTTTCCGCCCGATCGGTATGTGGCCGTTGAGCATGCCATTGAAGCGCACAGCTTCAGTGCCGGTATCGCGCCGCAAAGCCCGGAGGCCAAAACGGTCCAGGATGCCGACCGGCTGGAGGCGTTAGGCGCCATCGGCCTTGCGCGCGTCTTTGCCGTGTCCGGTGCGCTGGGCACCGCGTTGTTTGATGCCGACGACCCGTTTGCCGGGGCGCGTGCGCTGGATGATAAAGCTTTCGCGCTCGATCACTTTCAGACCAAACTCCTGCGCCTGCCGGACACCATGCAAACCGCACGGGGACGCGAACTTGCGCGTCACAATGCCGATTTTCTGATCCAGTTTATGGCGAAGCTGAGTGCCGAATTACAGGGCGATTACCTCGGAACCGACAGCCAGATATTGACCCATTTCCGTCGCAGTGTGCGATCCTGAACTGTGGTACTCTGTTTTCTGTCTTTATTGTCCGGTTAAGAGAATGCAGGAAAATCGATCAGTGACTGTGCCCGCGCCTGAGCGGGTTGAGAAATCAACGGCAGCCGTGCAGGCACTCCTGCGTCAGCTGCTGGAAATGTATGATGCTAAAACGCTGGCAAACCAGCTGGTGGCACATGGCGAGAGCCACTGGAGCCCGGCAATACTCAAGCGGCTGCTGATAAGCGACAGGGCAGGGCACCGCCTGAGCGACGGCGAGTTCCGTTATCTGCGCAACCTGCTGCCGCGCCCGCCTGCTGCGCATCCGAATTATGCCTTTCGCTTTATCGATCTCTTTGCCGGTATTGGCGGCATTCGCCATGGCTTTGAAGCTATTGGCGGGCAGTGCGTGTTCACCAGTGAATGGAACAAACATGCCGTCCGCACCTATAAGGCGAACTGGTACTGCGACCCCGACGAGCACCAGTTTAATGCCGACATCCGCGACGTCACCCTGAGCCACAAAACCGGCGTCAGCGACGAAGAAGCCGCTGAGCACATTCGCAACACCATTCCGGCGCACGATGTGCTGCTGGCAGGCTTCCCGTGTCAGCCGTTCTCACTGGCTGGCGTGTCGAAAAAGAACGCGCTGGGACGCGCACACGGCTTTGCCTGTGATACGCAGGGCACACTGTTCTTTGATGTTGCCCGGATTATTGATGCCCGCCGCCCGGCAATTTTTGTGCTGGAGAACGTCAAGAATTTAAAGAGCCATGACGGCGGCAAAACCTTCCGCATTATCATGCAAACGCTGGATGAACTGGGTTACGACGTGGCGGATGCAGAGGACATGGGGCCTGACGATCCGAAAATTATCGACGGCAAACACTTCCTGCCACAGCACCGCGAACGCATCGTGCTGGTGGGATTCCGCCGCGATCTCAATCTGAAAGGCGATTTTACGCTGCGCGATTTGCCCTCGCTGTATCCGGCGCGCCGTCCGACAGTGGCCGATCTGCTGGAGCCCGCCGTCGATGCGAAATTCATTCTGACGCCAGTGCTGTGGAAATACCTCTATCGCTATGCCAAAAAGCATCAGGCCAAAGGCAATGGCTTTGGGTTTGGCATGGTCAATCCGCTTAATCCTGACAGCGTGACGCGTACGCTGTCGGCGCGCTATTACAAAGATGGCGCGGAAATTCTTATCGATCGGGGCTGGGATAAGGCGCTGGGCGAAAAAGATTTCGACGACCCTCAGAATCAACAGCACCGACCGCGGCGCTTAACGCCGCGCGAGTGCGCCCGCTTAATGGGCTTTGAGGCGCCGCAGGGCTACAGTTTTCGCATTCCGGTGTCGGATACACAAGCCTATCGTCAGTTTGGCAACTCGGTGGTGGTGCCAGCCTTTGCCGCCGTCGCAAAACTGCTGGCCTCACGCATCAGCAAGGCCGTTCAGCTGCGTCAGAGTGAGGCCGTCAATGGCGGACGTTCACAATAAGGCCACGCGCAGTAAAAACATGCGTGCCATCGGCACGCGTGATACCGCGATCGAAAAACGGATCGCTGGCCTCCTGACCTCCATCGGGTTTGAATTCAGGGTTCAGGATGCCACGCTTGCCGGGCGTCCTGATTTCGTGATCGATGCGTACCAGTGCATCATCTTTACCCACGGCTGTTTCTGGCATCATCACCACTGCTATCTGTTTAAAGTCCCGGCGACACGCACCGACTTCTGGCTGGAGAAGATTGGCAGGAACGTCGAGCGTGATAAACGCGATGTTTCGCAGCTTTACGCCCAGGGCTGGCGGGTGCTGATTGTCTGGGAGTGCGCACTGCGCGGAAGAATGAAGCTGAATGACGTGGAACTGACGGAGCGGCTGGAAGAGTGGATCTGCGGCGGCGGTCAGGCCGCGCAGATCGATACCCAGGGCATTCACCCGATCACGGTTTCTCCACCTCACACGCCGTGACAATCGGTTTCGCGGGCAGTAAATATTTACCCAGCGTGACCAGCACCACGGCAAAGACAATCACGCCCAGCGCCAGCCATTCAATCGTCGACAGCACTTCGCCCGCAAAACCGGTACCCAGAAGCACGGCAACCACCGGGTTAACGTAGGCGTAGCTGGTGGCAACCGCCGGTGAGACGTTGCGGATCAGGTACATATAGGCGTTGATGGCAATAATCGAGCCAAACAGGGCCAGATACCCGACGGCCAGGAAACCTGAGAGATCTGGCATTGCCGTCAGTTTTTCACCCGTCAACGCCGAGGCAATCAGCAGCACGATGCCTGCCGCGAGCATTTCAATGGCACCCGCCATCATCCCGGAGGGCAGCTCAATGCGGGAGCCGTAGACCGAGCCGAAGGCCCAGCTCATCGAGCCGATCATGATCATAACGGCAGCCCAGGGGTTTCCGCTCAGGTTACCGCCGCTGTTCAGCATGATAATACCCACAAGCCCAATCGCGATGCCCAGCCATTCGAGCTTACGGGTGCGGATCCCGAACAGACGACTAAAGCAGAGCGTAAACAGCGGCACGGTCGCGACGACCACGGCGGCGATGCCCGACGGCACGTTCTGGTGTTCGGCGACGGTTACTGCGCCATTGCCCACCGCCAGCAGCAGCAGGCCAATCAGGGCGGCGTTAAGCAGGGGACGCAGCGGCGGTAGCCTGTGGCCGCGCAGCAATAAAAACGCCATCAGCAGCACGCCAGCCGTAAGGAAACGAATACCGGCCATCATCAGCGGGGGCCAGCTTTCCACGCCAATACGAATGACAAAGTAGGTGGATCCCCAGATGATATACAGGGAAAAAAGTGCTCCAATGAGCGGTAATAAATGCCGAAAACGCATAGTCCCTCACGACGAAATAAAAAGTTCGCTCATAGTTAACGCCAAAACTATCGGGCTGGCGAGTGCTTTAATTGTGTTGTTAATATGAAATTTTTGTTGACGTGAGGTGCCTGTTTCCGGGCGGTGAGTTTTGTTCCATACTATTCACTTAATTAGCAAAAAAAGAAGGATAGAGATTTTGGCAGGAAGTAGCTTATTAACATTACTGGACGATATCGCCACCTTGCTGGATGACATTTCAGTCATGGGGAAACTGGCGGCGAAAAAAACCGCCGGGGTACTGGGGGATGACTTGTCACTTAACGCGCAGCAGGTCAGCGGCGTGCGGGCGAACCGTGAGCTGCCGGTGGTGTGGGGCGTAGCGAAAGGGTCCTTTATTAACAAGGTGATCCTTGTTCCGCTGGCGCTTCTCATTAGCGCCTTTATACCCTGGGCCATTACGCCATTGCTGATGATTGGCGGGGCGTTCCTGTGCTTCGAGGGTGCCGAAAAAGTGTTGCATATGTTTGCCGCACGCAAAGAGAAAGACACCCCGGAAATGCGCCAGCAGCGTCTGGAAGCGCTGGCCGCGCAGGATCCAAAAACGTTCGAGCGCGATAAGGTCAAAGGTGCGATCCGTACTGACTTCATCCTTTCGGCCGAGATTGTGGCGATTACGCTTGGGATCGTATCCGAAGCACCGCTGATGAATCAGGTCATGGTGCTTTCGTTGATTGCCATTCTTGTAACGGTTGGGGTGTATGGGCTAGTCGGTCTGATCGTCAAGCTGGATGATATCGGCTTCTGGCTGGAAAAAAAATCCAGCGCCATTGCCCGCGTTATCGGCAAAAGCCTGCTGGTGCTGGCGCCGTGGCTGATGAAAAGTTTGTCGATAGTGGGAACTCTGGCGATGTTCCTGGTCGGCGGCGGTATTATCGTGCACGGCGTTGCTTCGCTGCATCATGCAATTGAACATCTGGCGTCGGGACATGGTTCGGTGATCGCCGCCATTCTGCCGACGCTGCTTAACCTTGTGTTGGGCTTTATCGTAGGTGTCATTGTGGTGGCAGTGGTCAAGCTGGTAGAAAAAGTACGCGGAAAATCGCATTAATTTTTGCTGACCCCGGATGCAAAAAGACCATTCCTCGTCTAAATTGAAAACGTTTCACCCTGATACAGGAGGCAGGTATGGTCTTTTTGGTCAGTGATGAAGTTAAGCCAAAGAATGGTGGTCCATGCATGATTGTCACCGGTTATTCCAGTGGAATGGTGGAGTGTCGGTGGCATGACGGATACGGCATTAAGCGGGAGGCTTTTCGTGAAGATGAGCTTCAGCCTGGTGATAAAAGGCAAAAACGCGATAAGGCTTAATCACACAACGCCCGGCCTTGCCGGGCGTTTTTACTGGCAGAAGACTTATCATATCGGATGGTGAGCGACACTCAGGGAGTGCGTGTGCAGCACAATACCTTTGTTGTAAAACAATCTTTTTTGCAGTGGCTGCATAAGCGTAGCAATCCCCGTTTGGTTGTTAACCTCTGTTTTATCGTTGTCCTGATCTTTTCCACCCTCCTGACCTGGCGCGAAGTTGTGGTACTGGAAGATGCCTATATCTCCAGTCAGCGTAACCATCTGGAAACGGTTGCCAGTGCGCTGGACAGACAACTCCAGTTCAGCGTCGATAAAATGCTGTTTTTTCGCCACAGCATGCGTGATGCGCTGGAAACGCCGCTGGCGTTTGGCGTGCTGCATGATGCGGTAAAGCGTTTTGCCCGTTTGCGCGCATCCCCCACCTGGCAAATTGAGGTTGATAAACAGCGCACATTGCCGATCAACGGTGTGTCTGATGCCTTCGTTGAAAAGACCACCCTTCTGAATCGCGATGATGAGTTTCTTGATAATGAACTGTCCGCCGCGCTTGAAGTGGGGTATTTATTGCGTCTGGCATCCAGTTCTTCCGGCAACGAAGAGCGCGTGATTTATGTCTCTCGCGCCGGATTCTTTCTGGAAACGGATACGCCGGAAAATGCCAGCGATATCGTGCAGCGTTACTACTATCTGGTCACTCAGCCCTGGTTTACCCAACAGTCCGAGCGTGAGAACCGTGCGCGTGCCGTGCGCTGGTTTATCTCGCCTCCTTCCTCCTTTGTGGGCAAAAAGCCGCTGATCACCGCCAGTGTGCCTGTTTATTACAATCACGTCTGGTATGGCGTGGTGGCGATGGATTTCACCTTTGCCACCCTGCGTCGTCTGCTGGTGGAGGCCGTAGGCGATAACCCGGAAGGGGAATACCAGCTGTATGACAGTCGTCTCACCCTGCTCGCGACGTCTGGATCATCTGCTGCGGACGTTAATCATTTTGACGCGCCCGAACTAGCGCAGATAGCGCACGCAATAGAATCGGATTCCGAAGGCGGCATTCGCCTGGGGAGTCGTTTTGTCAGCTGGGAGCGTCTCGACCACTTTGATGGCATCGTCCTGCGCGTGCACACCCTGGAAGAAGGGGTGCGCGGCGATTTCGGCAGCATCAGTATTGTGCTGGCATTGCTTTGGGCGCTGTTCACCGCGATGCTGCTCATCTCATGGCTGGTGATCCGGCGCATGGTCAGTAATATGTATTCGTTGCAGAATTCGCTGCAATGGCAGGCCTGGCACGACCCTCTGACCCGGTTGAATAATCGTGGGTCGCTGTTTGAGCGGGCGAAAATACTGGCGAAGCAGTGTGAACAGCAGGCGCTGCCTTTCTCTGTCATCCAGATCGATCTTGACTGCTTTAAGAGCATTAATGACCGGTTCGGGCACCAGGCGGGTGATAAGGTGTTGTCCCATGCTGCGGGGCTGATTGCCAGTACCCTGCGCACTAAAGATATTGCCGGGCGCGTCGGCGGCGAAGAGTTCTGTGTGGTGCTGCCCGGCATGACGCTTGAAGAGGCGGCGGAAGTTGCAGAGCAGATCCGTGAGCGTATCGACAGCAAAGAGATCCTGATTAAGAAAAGTACTACCCTGCGCGTGAGCGCGTCGTTTGGCGTCTCTGGCGCGCAGGAGAAGGGCAATTATCACTTCGAAAATCTGCAATCCACCGCCGATGCGCGTCTGTATGAGGCGAAACAGCGCGGGCGTAACCGGGTCATCTGGCAGGATCACGTTAAAAAGTAATCAAGCCCCTCGCGCCAGCCGGCCGGTCCGGTGTGCTGAGTGCGATAAACCCGTGTGGGATCGTTGTTCTTAAGGCTGACCCCCTCCCGGTTGAAGCCTTTCACCACCACGGCGAAGGCTACGCTGTCCAGCAGAGGGGCATCATTGGGGCCGTCGCCCAGGCCCAGCGTTGTCGGGTCAAATCCGTCGTGCAGGCGATACTGTTCCACAAGCCAGTGCACCGCCACGTCTTTGCCACAGCTCGTGTCCAGAATATGCCAGAAGCGAGCACCCGGAACGATCTTCAGCCCCTGCCGGGCCAGTTCGGCTGCGAAGCGTTTCATTTGTTCATCACTGTCACGCCAGATCAGCGTCACGGAAGCCTCGTGTTTACGTGCAAGCGCCGCTCGGGGACGGCTTAGCCCGGTCCATTCGGCGACCACGCGCTCATCCACATCGTCGAAGGTGGTGAATTTCAGATGCATCTCCTGGCGTACCCGGGCAATAAACTGCCGGATATCGTCATGCTTCTTTTCTGAGATGAACCGTGCGGCGTTTTCCCACCGTACGTCAGGCTGGATCACCGCGCCGTTTTCCGCAATGTAGGGCAGCCCGCCAAGGCCAAGTTCCTGCTGGATGTCACGCATTTCGGACGCGGTTTTGCTGCTGCACAGAATGACTGGTACCTGTTCATCCTGTAATCTCTTCAGCCAGGAAGCGGCAGGCTGCCAGTCGAGAGTGTGAAAATCCAACAGCGTACCGTCGAGATCGGTAAAGACGAGCAGAGTCTCCTTTAGCGAAGGCATAACGTCTCCTGAATAATGATGTTCATCTAAGAAAAGTCTTAAAAAAACTCAGCATTGATGTCCCGTTGAAGTGGAAACGATCCCGATAAACCCACACGCAGCGCATGTTTATACTCATAACCAAAATTCACATGTATAAAATATAATATTCGCTAAGAGAATATATGCTTGTAAGACAAATCTGTTGGGGATAATGTCTTACCTGCATCAGATTTCCTGGTGTAACGAATTTACAAGTGCTTCTTGCATAAGCAAGTTTGATCCCGGTCATCCCCATGACCGGGATTTTTTTCGCCTTAGCGGTTCGTTTCCGAGACGCTAAAGTCATGGATATCCAGCTCGAATGCTTCAGCCAGTTCACGGTAGGTATGGTAATCACGACCATTGACCACGACACGGTCTGAATTATCCTCCGCGCGATGAACTTCGGACTCACTGATTTCATTAATGGCGGCAAGCAGGGCATCGACATCCACTTCCACCTCACGCTTAATGGTGTCGCTGTACTCTTTGTCAGTCTTCATGGCGGGCTCCTCATTTAACCTTCTCAACAGCTAAGTATAGACCGCACACAAAAACGCCATTCGCGTCAGGCGGCGATGCCAGCCAGGGTAATTTGTTCTACACTGGCTCAAAACCACAGGAGGAATGTATGAAGGTCAACGATCGGGTAACCGTCAAAACGGACGGTGGGCCGCGCCGCCCGGGCGTGGTGCTGGCAATAGAAGAGTTTAATGAAGGCACAATGTATCTGGTGTCGCTGGAAGATTACCCGCTCGGCATCTGGTTCTTCAACGAACTGGGGCACCCGGATGGGATCTTTGTGGAAACGGCGGAATAGGTCGGCGTCGGGGGCGTCTTCTCCCCGGCCCGGCTGCTGAAAAGCAAAATCTCTGGCCAGGCCAGAGATCAAGGTAGGGTACAACATGGCCGTGCAAATTAGCGCATATTAACGAAAATCCCATTCGTCACATTATCTGTCAGGCGTACGACATGGTATATCACTTGCTTATTATGCGTTTTAATTTTCCTTTTAATATTTCCTTTGTGTGACGATACTGTTTTTGCCTTGATATTCATCTGGTCTGAGATCTGAATTGTCCCTTGTCCAGCCATCCACATTCTTAGCATACTTGATTCAGTTCTGCTTAATGATAGGGTGGGTAAGTTAACCGCCCCTACATTCTTAACTTCTTTATTCAAATAATCGCCCAGAATGTCATCAAGCGACTCTGGTTTAATCGATTTCGAACTGATTAATAAGTTTTTACGCACCAACAAATACTCATCGAAATGAATATTGGCGATCGCCATAAAAACAATAAACAGGGTTCTGGGATGCTGATTAATGATCTGCTTAATGTGCTGACTGTTAGCGGGGTCGTGAATGAAACAGTCCTCATTAATAAACACCACGCCGGGCTTGTGAGTCTCACAAGCGGCTGCGAGTTCTTCAACGGTGTGTGCATCGTTGATGTCTCTCTTTCTTACCCCTCTGCTTGCTAAGTACCCGGTTAACCCTAGCCGGGTGTAGCTGCATAAATCCATAATGATCGTTGACATGGCATACCCTCACTCAATGCGTAACGATAATTCACCACCTGCCTGAGAGCTCATAAACAGCCATACGGGATGGAAAAAATCTAATAAAACCTGTGAGCATGACAAAGACTTTCAGGCGAACTCACTATCCCGTAAAGTTACGTATAATTTGCCAGGAATCATCTTAAAGTAAAGTAAATATTAAGTATTGTGAGGTGGTTAGAAACATTTAAACCGCGTCAGATATATCCTGGTAGATGTTTTTCAAGATTATTTTTAGGAATATCCTCAGAAAGACATTGCAAACACTGCGGGTTATTATTTGCGTGGAAGTTCGCTGACAATATCCGCTAAGAGATTGAATATCTCGCTGAATAAATGCTCGCAGAAGGGGGCGATAAGTGGCATCAATAATGACATTAATAAAAGGCCAACCGTCAACGTCACCGGAAAGCCGATGACGAATACCGACAGCTGCGGGGCCATTCGGTTGAGTAAACCCAATGCGAGGTTAACGGTGAGCAACAGGGTTATGACAGGCAGCGCCAGCATCAGCCCGTTGAGGAAGATCAGCCCGGCAGCCCGCACCAGCGCCAGAAAAGCGTTACTGTTCACCGGGTTGTCGCCAATCGGCAGCGTGTGGAAGGTGTCCACCAGCATAGAGATGAGCCACAGGTGGCCGTTGAACGAGAGAAACAACAGCATCGCCAGCAGGTCGATAATACGCGCCAGCACGGGCATATTCAGATGGCTGCCCGGGTCAACGAACGTCGCGAAAGACAGACCCATCTGCAAACCGATCAGTTCGCCCGCCGTTCGTACCGCGGCGAAGGCGAGCTGCATCGTAAACCCGACCGCCACGCCAATCATCACCTGTTGCAGGGCAATCCAGATCGCATTCGGGGAAAAAATCGGAATATCCACCGCCGGCAGGGAAGGGGCAACGATACTGGTGATAACCATGCCCAACCCAATTTTGATGCGTTTAGGCACCGACTTTTCACTGAGTATGGGGGCGGTGGAGATCAGCGCCATGATGCGCAGCATCGGCCAGAAATAGATCCCGAGCCACTGAACAAACTGATCGCTGGTGAATTGCAGCATCGTCCGTCAGCCGATGATGTAAGGCAGATTGGTGAACAGGTTGCGCATGTAGTCCAGCAGCAAATTGAGCATCCAGGGCCCGGCAACGATAATCGCCACGAAGACGGCGATGATCTTCGGGATGAACGACAGGGTCATTTCGTTAATCTGCGTGGCGGCCTGAAGAATACTGATAATCAGACCGGTTACCAGCGCAACCAGAAGCAGGGGCGCGGCGACGGCAATCGCGACTTTCATCGCTTCCGTGCCCATCATCATGACCGACTCAGGCGTCATTGCGCGCTCCTCAACTGTAGAAACTCTGCGCCAGCGAGCTGACCAGCAGCTGCCAGCCGTCGACCAGCACGAACAGCATGATCTTAAAGGGCAGGGCAATGGTTGCGGGCGGGACCATCATCATCCCGAGCGCCATCAGGACGCTGGCGATCACCAGGTCAATAATCAGGAACGGAATGAAAATGGTGAAGCCAATCTGGAACGCCGTTTTCAGCTCACTGGTAACATACGCTGGCAGCAGAATGCGCATCGGCACCGCTTCCGGTCCCTGTAACTCGCCCGTGTTAGCGAGACGGGCAAACAGGGCCAAATCCGCTTCGCGCGTCTGGCGAAGCATAAATTCACGTAATGGCTGAGCCCCCTTTTCCAGGGCAACCTGCATGGAAATTTTATCTTCGCTGAACGGCTGGTACGCCTCGGTGTAAATCTTGTCGATCACCGGCGACATAATGAAAAAGGTCAGGAACAGGGCTAAACCCAGCAGCACCTGATTGGGCGGCGCGGACGGCGTGCCGAGCGCATTTCGCAGCAGACCAAACACAATGATGATGCGGGTGAAACTGGTCATCATCAGCAGGATCGCCGGGATAAAGGTCAGCGAGGTGATGAACACCAGCGTCTGCACGGAGAGGGACCAGCTTTGTCCCCCGTTCGCCAGCGGCGTGGAAACCAGCCCCGGCAGCTGCGCATACACAGAAGGCGCGAACAGGCCCAGACCTGCCAGCGTAAGCAATAACAAACGGCGCATCAGGATCTCCCGGAACGCTTGAGCAAACTCTTCATAACGGACTGAAAATCCGCAGGGGCCTGGGCGTTAGCCTCCACCGTGACAGGCGAAGGGGGCAGCGTGTGAAGAACGTTAATGCTGGAGGCAGTCACGCCCAGCACCAGTCGCGCATCTTCCACTTCCACAATGACCACGCGCTCGCGTGGCCCGAGTGTGGTGCTGGCGCTGACCTTCAATCCGCGCGTGCCGGCCGTTTTCCCCGCCAGCCCGAAACGCTTTGCCAGCCAGGCGGCGATAAGGATAAAGGCAATAATACCGAACAGCGCGCCGCTCACCTGAAGCAGCGGGGAGCCGGGTACGGCGGAGGGCGCGGACAGTGTTGCCTGGGTTTTCATACTTAACGGCTCAGGCGACGCATACGTTCGGAAGGGGTAATGATGTCGGTGATACGTACGCCGTATTTATCGGCCACCACCACTACTTCGCCCTGTGCAATCAGGTAGCCGTTGATCAGAATATCCAGTGGCTCACCCGCTAAACCGTCCAGGGCTACCACGGAACCCTGCGTCAGGCGCAGCAGTTCTTTAATAGTCATGCGGGTGCGGCCCAGCTCAACGGTCAGCTTGACCGGAATGTCCATAATCAGGTCGATGTCCTGTAACGTCCCGCTGACGTCGCCGCCGCCTAACTGCTGGAAGACCGCGTCTGCCGCGCTTTTCGTCGGCGTCGTTTTTTGCTCGTTTAACGCGTCAGCCCACAGATCGTCCAGTGCTCCGCTGTTTTCATCGGACGGATTGTTCATGTCACTCATTTGGGCTGTTCCTCATTCAGCGAATTCAAAATCGGGTTGATCAAGTGCTCAACGCGTAACGCATACTGGCCGTTAATTGTGCCGTACTGGCTTGTCAGCACGGGTACGCCATCCACATGGGCAATAATGCGGTCGGGTTTATCTATCGGCAAAACGTCGCCGGGTTGTAATTTCAGGATCTGCGATAACCGCATGGAGATGTCGGCAAAGTTAGCCACCAGCTCCAGCTGCGAGTGCTGAACCTGGCGCACCAGGTTCTCACGCCAGTTCTGATCTTCATGGCGTGAGTTCTCCAGCGGCGGGTTCACCAGCAGTTCGCGCAGCGGTTCAATCATGCTGAACGGCAGGCAGATGTTGAACTCGCCCGTCAGGTTGCCGATCTCGACGTGGAACGGGGTGTTCACCACGATGTCATTCGGTGAGGTGGTGATGTTGGTAAACTTCACCTGCATCTCGGAACGCACGTACTCCACTTCCAGCGGGTTAATCGCTTTCCACGCGTCGCTGTAGGATTCCAGCGCCAGCTTCAGCATGCGGTTGATAACGCGCTGTTCGGTATGGGTAAACTCGCGGCCTTCCACTTTGGTCGGGAAACGGCCATCGCCACCGAACAGGTTGTCCACTGCGATGAATACCAGGCTTGGCGAGAACACCACCAGGCCGGTACCGCGCAGCGGTTTCAGATGGATCAGGTTAAGGTTGGTTGGCACCGGCAGGTTGCGGGCAAACTCATGATACGGCTGAATGCGGATCGCACCGACGGTGATATCCGGGCTACGACGCAGCAGGTTAAACAGCCCCATTCGGAACTGACGTGCGAAACGTTCGTTGATGATCTCCAGCGCCTGTAAACGCTCGCGCACCACGCGACGCTGGGTATTGGGATCGTAGGGACGAATATTATCGTCGCCGGTCAGACCCGGCTTCGGATCGTCACTCTTATCGCTGTCGCCATTGAGCAGCGCATCGATTTCTGCCTGAGAAAGAATACTGTCGCCCATGTCGTTACCGAAGAATGAAGGCTGTATACAGAACGTCAGTGACTTCCTGCTTAGGTTGGCCGTTGACCAGCGGGGTCGCCAGCGTCTGTTTGATCGCATCGACCAGCTTTTGCTTGCCCACATCGGTGGCGAGCGCGGAGGCATCCTGACGAGAAAACAGCAGCAGCAGACGGCTACGCACTTCTGGCAGGTAGTCGTTCAGACGTGCACGGGTCGCTTCATCTCTCAGACGCAGCGTAATGCCCACGTAAAGCACGCGATCCGCATCGCCGAGGTTCACGGTGAACGTATCCAGCGGGTAGAAGACCGGAGCCGGTGGAGGCGGCGCTTCAGCTTTGGCGGCTGCGCTTGAGGGTTCCTGCTGCATACGCCAGTAACTGTAGCCTGCGGTGGCGCAGGCCGCGAGGGTAATCAACACCAGCAGCGGGATCCAGATGGAACGCTTGCTTTTTTTGGTGATAGCGGAGTCTGTCATCTGATACGAGCTTCCTGTTTCGGTACAGCTTAATACGGTGATTATCCCGTGTCCGGCTTAGGTCAAAGCGTGGAAAAGACGGGGATAATCACGTTACCTCTGGCGTTTAGGCAAAGATGTCTACGGCACGGCTGCCGCGCGCGGCGGATTGCAGGGCGGCAGGGGCAGGCAATAACTCTTCGCTCTCCTCGTTAAACCCGCCATGCTGGCCTGAACGCGAAGCGTGCTGTTGTTGCCCGGATGAAGATTGCTGCTGCCCGGCAAAGCCTTCGCTGCTGACGCTGCTTTGGGAAAGCTGTATGCCGTTTTCCGCAAGCTGCGTGCGCAGGATCGGCAGGGCCGCTTCCAGCGCCGCACGAACGTGGCTGTGGGGCGAA
This sequence comes from Enterobacter sp. CM29, assembly GCF_013179605.1. Taxonomy (NCBI): domain Bacteria; kingdom Pseudomonadati; phylum Pseudomonadota; class Gammaproteobacteria; order Enterobacterales; family Enterobacteriaceae; genus Enterobacter; species Enterobacter sp. CM29. Next base: position 15,122 of record NZ_JABMCU010000085.1, read on the forward strand.
ACCATCTGCAACTGCGCCTGGTTGTCATCCAGCTTAAGCGAAATTTGCACCTGACCCAGATCTTCCGGGTGCAGGCGTAGCTCTGCGGTCTGTTGGCCCTGTCTGGTGAACAGGGTGATGTGCTGGCTTAGATTCTGCTGCCATTCGTGCGTGCCCAGCGGCTGGCTTAACACCGGCGCGGTCGCAACGGTAGCGGCAGACTGGGGGGGTGCCAGGTGACTGATGATCGGTGCCAGCGTCGCGGTTGGGCTGGCGGCAGACGACGCCGTGCTCACTACGTCCTGCTTCTCCGCGACGGCGGCAACAGCTGGCGTAACGGCTGCAGTGGCGGGCAGCGACGTGTCGCTGTCCTGAACCGACGTTTTTTCCTGACCCGTTAACGCATGGCTAAGCGGCTGATGCTGGCCGTTGTCCGTCTGGGCTAGCGCAGAGGGGAGGGCGGCACGGGGGGCGACCTCCCCGGTGCTTGCTGGCTGCGTCGCCATTGGGGTGGTAGTCTGCTGGTGCGGTAACATCGCCATCAGCGCGCTTAACCCGGCCAGCTCCTCTTCTTCAGTCGTGGTCTCGCTGTTTGCTTTCGCGTCCATCCGGGTCAGCGCCTTCAGCGCATCCGTATTCGCTGCGGGTTTCAGACCGGAGACAAGGCTTTGCAGGGAGACGGCGGTATCTTCACCGGTCAGCGTCTCCTGGCGGGAGAGCAACTCGGCGATTTTGGCCTTGAGCGTGGTATCACCGTTTTTTCCCTGTGCCGCTGTCGACAGCTTGCTTCCCGCCGCTTTCAGATCGGCCAGCGTCAGCGGAGCATCTTTGCCTTTGCCGGTGGTCTCGGTCAGCGCGCCCGCCAGCAGAGAGAGAAAATCTTGCGCGCCCTCAGCGCCTTTTCCGGTCAGCGTGCCGCCGGACGGGTCGCTGTCGGTCATCAGCAGTTGTTGCAGTGTGATCATTCTGGTTTCCTCATTGATGCGCGCTGGGCAAACTCATCCATTTTTTTCTGATCCAGACGGTTTTCCGCCAGGGTCGAGGCTGCAATCTGCCGGTCCTGTAAGGTTTGCCAGGCCTGCAACCGCTGTTTTTTCTCGCGCCAGAAATTCAGCGCGGTATCGACTTTTTGCGTCCACTGGTTAAGCTGCTGGCGATGCTGCTCAATCGCCTTTTCCAGCGTCTGGATAAACTGCTGATAGTTAATCCAGCGCTGGCTACCAATGCCCTGCGTCATGTCGGTGTTAAGGTTGGTGCGATATTCATGCTGATAGTCGATTAACATCTTCAACTGTTCTTCAGCCTGCTGGCACCCGCGTCGCATTGCGCCAAGTTGCAATACGGCATCATCAACTTCTTTTTCAGCCAGATCTTTCAGCGTTGATAACGCGCTGTTCTGCGCCATGACCTTCGCCCTCCACCTGTGTTACACCTGCGGGAAAATCAGCTCCAGTGCCTGGAGGGAATCTTCCCAGTCGGCGCGTTCAAAAATACCCTGTTGCAGAAATGCCTCCAGCTGCGGCCACAGGGCAATCGCTTTATCGAGCATCGGATCGCTGCCTTTGGCGTACGCCCCGACGCTTACCAGATCGCGGTTGCGCTGGAAGCTGGAGAGCAGTTGTTTGAAGTTACGCACGCGGGCGTAGTGTTGTTCGGTGATCAAGGCCGTCATCGCACGGCTGATCGACGCTTCAATATCAATCGCCGGGTAGTGCCCGGCTTCGGCCAGACGGCGCGACAGCACGATATGGCCGTCGAGGATCGCGCGCGCGGAGTCGGCAATCGGGTCCTGCTGGTCATCGCCTTCGGTCAGTACCGTATAGAACGCGGTGATGGAGCCTCCGCCGCTGATGCCGTTCCCCGCGCGCTCAACCAACGCCGGGAGCTTGGCGAAGACCGACGGCGGGTAACCTTTGGTCGCGGGCGGCTCGCCGATGGCCAGCGCAATCTCACGCTGCGCCATCGCGTAGCGGGTCAGGGAGTCCATAATCAGCAGCACGTGCTGGCCCCGGTCGCGGAAATCTTCCGCGATACGCGTGGCGTAGGCGGCACCCTGCATACGCAGCAGCGGCGACACGTCCGCCGGGGCGGCGATCACCACCGAGCGGGCGCGACCCTCCGCACCAAGAATGTTTTCGATGAAATCTTTGACTTCGCGACCACGCTCACCAATCAGGCCGACGACGATAACGTCCGCCTGGGTATAACGCGCCATCATGCCGAGCAGGACCGATTTACCCACGCCGGAGCCGGCAAACAGCCCCATACGCTGGCCGCGTCCCACGGTGAGCAGGGCGTTAATTGGCCGCACGCCGGTATCCAGTACGTGCTCGATTGGCGTGCGTTGCAGTGGGTTAAAGGGTTGGGTGATCAGCGCGCCGGTTTCGGTGGTATCAGGGGAGGGCAGGCCATCGAGCGGTTTGCCGCTCCCGTCCAGCACGCGGCCCAGCAGCGCCGGACCGAGCGGGAGCTGTTTGCCGCTTTGCAGGCCGTCACCGCTGATGTTTTTCGCGTAGACGCGGGCGCCGGGCAAAATCCCTTCCACTTCCTCAAGGGGCATGAGGAACAGTCGCTGGCCGTTAAACCCGACCACTTCACTTTCCACTTCACGCGTCTCATTCCCGTCCTGACGCTCAATCACGCAGGTGGCGCCGAGCGGAAGTTGCAGACCCGTGGCTTCCAGGACCAGACCGGTGGCACGCGTCAGGCGTCCATAACGACGAACGGATGGCAGCTGCGCCATCTTCGTTTCAAAATTATCGAGCGTGTTAAGCCAGCGCGTAAGGCGTGCGGTCATCAGACGACTCCCGGTGCCGCCAGGCGGCACAGTTCCTGCCAGCGGGTCGCGACGCTGGCATCCAGATCGCCCTCATCCGCCGAGACCTTACAGCCTCCGTGATGGAGCGACGGATCGCCGCGCAGCCGCCAGCCGTGCAGGCTCAGCGTCGCGCCGAGGCTCTCTTCCACGCGCTGCAAATCATCAGGATGCACGCGCAGCTG